>NZ_JBSVXG010000058.1:0-31655 GCF_054070595.1 Pseudomonas sp. SDO55104_S430
AATACCAGCCGAATTTAAGGCTGCAGGGTTCCCCTGCAACATAGAATCTCCCACACTTGCATCTGTTCTCCACAAAATTTTTTTCGCTGAATAAATCTCTATAAATCAATAACTAACGACCAGATCGCTGGCTCATTGAAAACTTTTTCAGAAATTTATCTTGCGCACTAAATATTAGCGCGATACATTCACCTCGCACTCAGTTAGCGCACAAACATTTAGCGCAACACAAACCCAGTCAAATCAAATCGAACGAGGCTTTCACCATGCAAACTCTCTACACCGCAATCGCAACTTCCACCGGTGGCCGTGACGGTCGTGCGATCTCCAGCGACAACATTCTCGACGTCAAACTCGCCACCCCAAAAGAACTCGGCGGTGCAGGCGGCGCGGCAACCAACCCTGAGCAACTGTTCGCCGCCGGCTACTCCGCCTGCTTCATCGGCGCCCTGAAATTCGTCGCCAGCCAGACCAAGCGCAGCATCCCGAGCGATGCCTCGATCACCGCCCATGTCGGCATCGGCCAGATCCCTGGCGGTTTCGGTCTGGACATCGACCTGCACATCAGCCTGCCGGGCCTGGAACAAACCGACGCACAAGCACTGGTCGACGCAGCCCACCAGGTCTGCCCGTACTCCAACGCCACCCGTGGCAACGTCGATGTACGTCTGCACGTGACCGTCTAACCGTCGCCGTCCAACCAGGCCCGAACAGGAAATGAACATGAACACTTTCAGCAAAGTCTTGACCGGTACCCTTCTCGCTCTGTCCGTCCACAGCGCGTTTGCCGGCGACGTTGAACACAACACCCAGGCATTTCTCGATGTGTTGAACGCCGGCACCGGCAAACCGATGGAACAGATGACGCCCAAGGATGCCCGCGCCGTGCTGGTGGGCGCGCAGTCGGGGGTGAAGCTGACGTTACCGAAAGCCGATGTCAGCCAGAAGACAATCCAGGTCGATGGCCAGCCGCTGAGTCTGACCGTCGTCCGGCCGGCCGGGGTCAAAGGTGAGTTGCCGGTGTTCATGTTCTTCCACGGCGGTGGCTGGGTCCTTGGGGATTTCCCGACCCACGAACGGCTGGTTCGTGACCTGGTGGCCGGTTCCGGCGCGGTGGCGGTGTTCGTCAACTACACCCCGTCTCCGGAAGCGCATTACCCGGTTGCGATCAACCAGGCCTACGCGGCAACCAAGTGGGTGGCCGAGCACGGCAAAGAGATCAACGTCGACGGCAAGCGTCTGGCCGTGGCCGGCAACAGCGTCGGCGGCAACATGGCGGCAGTGGTCGCGCTGATGGCCAAGGACAAGGGCACACCGGCAATCAAGTATCAGGTCCTGCTGTGGCCGGTGACCGATGCCAACTTCGATACCGGTTCCTATAACCAGTTTGCCGAGGGGCACTTCCTGACCCGCAACATGATGAAGTGGTTCTGGGACAACTACACCACCGACGCCAACCAGCGTAACGAGATCTACGCCTCGCCGCTGCGGGCGACCCCTGCGCAACTCAAGGGCCTGCCACCGGCGCTGGTGCAGACGGCAAGTGCCGACGTGCTGCGCGACGAAGGCGAAGCCTACGCCCGCAAACTCGACGAAGCCGGCGTGCCGGTGACCTCGGTTCGCTACAACGGCATGATCCACGACTACGGTTTGCTCAACGTGGTGAGCCAGGTCCCAGCGGTGCGTTCGGCGATGTTGCAGGCTTCGCAGGAGCTCAAGGAGCACCTGAAGTAACACAATCCCTTGTAGGAGCGAGGCTTGCCCGCGAAGGCGCAATACCAATCGACATCAGTGTCGGCTGATAGAACGCTTTCGCGGGCAAGCCTCGCTCCTACAGGAATCTTTCAGGCACAAAAAAGCCCGACTCAATGGTCGGGCTTTTTCATTCCTCAAGCAGTGCTTATTTAGCACGGCCTTTGTAGGAACCGCCTTCGCGGGTGTCGATTTCGATCATGTCGTCGATTTCGATGAAGTCAGCAACCGACAGTTCGGTGCCGTTCTTCAGTTTGGCAGGCTTCATGACCTTGCCGGAAGTGTCGCCGCGAGCGGAACCTTCGGTGTAGGCAACCTGACGCACGATGGTGGTCGGCAGCTCTACGGAAACCAGACGGCCTTCGAAGAACACGGCTTCGCAGACGTCGGTCATGCCTTCTTCGATGAACGGCAGAACGGCTTCGATGTCTTCAGCGTTCAGCTCGTACATGGTGTAGTCGGTGGTGTCCATGAACGTGTAGGAGTCACCGCTGATGAACGACAGGGTCGCTTCTTTGCGATCCAGGATCACGTCGTCCAGCTTGTCGTCCGCACCGTAAACGGTTTCAGTCTTGTAGCCGGTCAGCAGGTTCTTCAGCTTGGTCTTCATGATCGCGCTGTTACGGCCCGACTTGGTGAATTCAGCTTTCTGAACCAGCCATGGATCGTTGTCGATACGCAGCACGGTACCGGGTTTGAGTTCTTTACCAGTTTTCATTGCGAATATCCGAATTTGGATGGGATTTACAAAAATCTAGGCCGCGTATCATAGCCAATTTACATAAAACTGTACCAGCGCCGCGGCGAGATCGGGCCGGGAGGCCTGTTCCAGACACCACGTTTGCGCGTGTTTTTGCAGCTCTGGCCAGTGTTTGCGGGTCGATTGCCAGTGGTCGGTCATTTTTTCGCCGGCGTTCCAGGCACGCCACAAACCACTGATCGCCTCCCGTGCAGGCTCCGAAAGATCCTGCACATACAGCGTGAGGAAGGCCTCGAGCTTGTCCAGATGGACGTCTTCTTCCTGTTGATAAATGTGCCAGAGCAACGGCAGGCCCGCCCATTGGGCACGGACGAACGAGTCCTCGCCGCGCACGGCGTTGAAATCGCAGCACCACAGCAAACGGTCGTACTCGTCCTGCCGGACGAACGGCAGCACCTGCACTGTCAGGCCATCGCGCACATGCACGGCGCCGGCCGTCAGGTCGCTTAAGCCCAGCCAGCGTTCGACATCCCCCAGAATCCGCCCTTCCGGCACCAACAGATGCGTCGGCGTCGAATCGCTCGCCAGCGCGTCCATCCAGCTGGCCAGCCCCGCGTTTTCGTAGGCGAACAGCGAAATCAGCTGTGAACCAGGAACACGATCGATCCCCAGGCCCTGCAGGAAAGCGCGCTGAGCCTCGGGATCCTGCTGGAATTGCTGGCGCCGATCGAGCAATCCACCCTCGCGCAGCAAACCACCGGTGCCCTGACGAAAGCCCGGAAAGAAGAAGAACTTCTGCACGTGCCGGTATTTGACCGACGGCAAGCCGTGACAGCCGATCACCCAGTCCTCGGCGCTCAGGTAATCGAGGTTCATCCACAGCGGCGGCTTCTCGCGCTCGGCCATGGCGTCCATATAGGCACTGGGCAGTTGGCAGGCGAACGCGGCAATCACCACATCCGCGGCATCGACCGGCTGGAAGTCGGCGCTCCAGTGACGCACTTCGACGCCCTGCTGCCATTGCTGGCCGGTGTGGATATCGATTTCCGGGCACATGCGCTCGAAAGCTCGCAGATCATCGACCCACAAGCGCACCGCCACGCCATGCTCGGCAACCAGCTGGCGCGCCAGGCGCCAGGTCACGCCGATGTCGCCGTAGTTATCCACCACAGTGCAAAAAATATCCCAGCGGGTTTTCAGTTCAGACATTCCAGGCTCCCGTTGGCAAAGGCAGCGATTGTCCGCATAAATTCCCCCATACAGAAGAGCCGACGACGATTAATCTTTCTGCGACAATCGCAAATGCCCGCGACCCACCGCCAGGAGGCAACCATGCCCTACCGTCCCAACCCGCGCCGCCCGTTGCCGATCCAGCTCAATGCCCTGCAACTGACCGGCAGCATTGCCTTGGGTCTGTGGCTGGGGTTCATTGCCATCGCATTGACCTGCTGGCTCGCTTCACGCTTCGTGTTCAACGAACAATTGGCGCCGGTGGCCCAGGCAGTGCAACAACTGGCCAACCCGCCCGTGGTGCAGCAGGTTCCCGATCTTCCTCCCCAGAGCCCGCTGTTCGAGCAATACGAAGAGAACCTGCGCAAGAGCGAACAGGCCGCACGCCTTGATCAGGCCCGTAGCAGTAACCGTAATCTGTCGAACCCCAAATGCCAGTTCTGGCTGCAACAGGACCAGACGGCGCCCAGCGAAAAAAGCCGCGCCAATGTCCTGCAATTCTGCGATTGATCATGAATAAACAGACCGTTCACCAACTGATTCTCGACAAACTGCGCATCGATCTCGACATCGCCGAGCGCGCGGCGCAGACCGCCTACGAAACGGCTACACACGAAGAGAACATTGCCGAAAACAAGTACGACACATTGGGACTGGAGGCGTCCTATCTGGCGGCCGGGCAAGCCAGGCGCGTCGAGGAAATCCGCCAGTCCCTGGCGCTTTGCCAGAACCTGATTCTGCGTCCATATGACGATCAGCGCGGTATCGAGGTCGGTGCGTTGCTGGGCCTGGAAGACGAACAGGGTCGCGAACAGTGGCTGTTCCTGGCACCGGATGCCGCAGGGCTGAAGGTAGAGCTGGTGGGACAACCGGTCACCGTCATCACCCCGCGCTCACCGCTGGGCAAAAGCCTGCTGGGCAAGTTCGAGGGCGATGAGGTGGAGATTCTGGTGGCGGGCGCTCGGCAACAGTTCGCTGTCACCGAGGTCGTCTAGAAAAGATCAGTGGACGGGCAGTTCGACGCCTTCGAACAGCTCTTCCAGTTCCTGCTTGTTATGGCACTGAATGGCTTTGGCCATGACGTCGCGGGTCAGGTGCGGGGCGAACTTCTCGATGAAGTCGCACATGAAGCCACGCAGGAAGGTACCGCGACGGAAACCGATCTTGGTGATGCTCGATTCGAACAGTTCGCTGGCATCGAGTACGACCAGATCGTTGTCGAGTTTGGTATCAACGGCCATTTTCGCCACGATGCCCACGCCCAGGCCCAGGCGAACGTAAGTCTTGATCACGTCGGCGTCGGCGGCGGTGAACACCACTTTTGGCGTCAGGCCGCGATGGCTGAAGGCTTCGTCGAGCTTGGAACGGCCGGTGAAACCGAACACGTAAGTCACGATCGGGTATTCGGCCAAGGCTTCGAGGGTCAGCTTCGGCAGTTTGGTCAGCGGGTGACCGTGAGGGACGACCACGCAGCGGTTCCAGCGGTAGCACGGCATCATCACCAGATCGCCGAACAGCTCCAGCGCTTCAGTGGCGATGGCGAAATCCACGGTGCCGTCAGCGGCCATTTCGGCGATCTGCATCGGCGAACCCTGGTGCATGTGCAGGGCCACGTCCGGGTATTGCTTGATGAAGTTGCTGATCACCGGCGGCAGTGCGTAGCGCGCCTGGGTGTGGGTGGTGGCAATCGACAGGGTGCCTTTCTTCTCGTTGGAGAATTCCTGAGCGATCTGCTTGATGCTTTCGACCTTGCGCAGGATCTCGCCGGCGGTGGTGATGATGCGCTCGCCGGCCGGGGTGACGCGGGTCAGGTGTTTGCCGCTGCGGGCGAAAACTTCGACGCCCAGTTCGTCTTCCAGCAGGCGGATCTGTTTGCTGATGCCCGGTTGCGAGGTGTAAAGGCTTTGGGCTGTAGCGGAAACGTTGAGGTCGTGGTGCGCCACTTCCCAGATGTAGCGCAGTTGTTGAAGCTTCATATGAATCCCTCAAAGCAGATAGACGCCACGGGCATCAGCGACGGTATATAACTATATGAATGGTTTGAAGAATAAATCTAGAACTTTTTTATCAGAATGCCACTATTCATTGCGTTCTAGCGATCCCCCTGGCGACGACGTTGCACCAGCGGCACCAGGTAAACCGGCACCTTCGACAGCTGCAACACACGCGCTGCGGTCCGCCCCAGAGGCGTTTCCGCACCAGCACCATGGCTATGGCTACCTACGATCAGTAAATCCACGGAGAGTTTCTGCGCCTGATCCAGAATCACTTGCGCCGGATCGCCCTGCAGCACACGTACCGCCTGGATCCGCTCCAGGTCATGCTCGCCCTCTTCTCCCAATTCCTCCCGAAAACTGTCCAGTACCCGTTGTTCGATATTGGCGATAACGGTATTCAGACCCTGACTGTGAAATTCGTTCAGCGCCTGCTCATCCAGATAGCTCTGCAGCACTGATTCGGCAAACAGCCCCATGGGCTCAACCGCATGCACTACGTACAGGTCGGCATTGAATGTCCGTGCCAGTTCCAGGGCGTGCTGCATCACCACGGGGGCGTACAGACCGAGGTCAGTGGCATAGAGCATCGAGCGAATCATATGACCTCCTCTGATACCAACATGGCGGAGATTGATTCAGCTTAGCAGTGCCTTGGAGACTACGACGTTTGGCGCAACACGTTGATCGGCGGGCTTAAACCTTTTGCTCGTTGCTTATGCCATGGGGCACATGACCGGTGGCGACGACTTCCCGGGCCAACTCGCAATGACCGGCCTGATCATCGAAAAACACATCGGCGGCGAAGGCCTCGAGAAACGCCGATTTGGTCAGGCCGCCGAGAAACAGCGACTCATCCAGACGGATGTCCCACTCGCGCAGGGTGCGGATCACCCGCTCGTGGGCCGGCGCAGAGCGGGCGGTGACCAGCGCCGTGCGGATCGGGCAGGCGCCATCGGGAAACTCGCGCTGCAACAGATTGAGCGCGGCGAGGAAGCCCTTGAAAGGACCGCCGCGCAACGGTTCGCGGGCCGACTCGCGCTCCTTGGCCTGAAACGCTTCCAGGCCGCCGGACTGATAGACGCGCTCGGACTCATCGGAAAACAGTACCGCATCGCCGTCGAAGGCAATGCGCAATTCATCGCTGGCGGCGCGGCTGGCTCCTCCCGACAGAATCGTCGCTGCGGCGAAACCGGCGTCCAGCGCGCTGCGAACGTCTTCGGCATGGGTCGAGAGGAACAGGTCGCAGCCAAAAGCCTTGAGATAAGGATAAGGACTGCGCCCGCCGACGAACGCCGCCCGGGAAATCGCCAGCCCATAGTGGTCGATCGAGTTGAACACCCGCAGGCCGGTGTCGGCACTGTTGCGTGACACCAGGATCACCTCGACCCGGGCACGGCCGAGGTGAGCATTGAGGTTGAGGAGTTTCTGCACCAGAGGGAAAGCATCGCCGGGTTCGAGAATTTCGTCTTCGTGCTCGATCTGATACTGCCGGTAGGCCTCGACGCCGCTCGACAGATAGACTTTGTGGCTTTCACTCAAATCGAACAGGGCTCGCGAGGAAATCGCCAGTACCAGTTTGTCGTCGATGTTTTTTGCCATGCCCTTCCCCCCTCGGATGGATCGACTCAGCGGTTACGTCGATCGATGAAACCCAGACTGCGATACAAGGCCTCGATTCGCGGCAGTTCGCAGCCCGCGGCCTTTGCCGCTGCCAGTGGCCGGGCGTAAATGGCGTCCAGTTCCAGCGGTCGCTTGTGCAGATGATCGTGGTACATGCTCGGCCAGTAGTCGGGCATTTTCTCGGTCATCATGAACAGATGCTCGGCATAACCGGCCGGCACTTCGTGACCGCAAGCGATGGCTCCCTGCACCACTTCGGACATCAATGCCTTGATCAACTCACGGCTATCGGTATCGGCCATCAACGGCGTGGTGCTCGCCCCCAGCAACACCGACAGACCGTTGTAAGGAACATTCCAGACCAGTTTCAGCCAGCGCGCCTGGTGCAGGTTGGCCATGGCCTGTGAATCGATGCCGGCGCCGCGGAACAAACCGACACCTTCCTCGACGATCGCGGTGCGCTGCGCGCCATCGGCGGCCGGGCCGCTGTGGTAGCCGACATGCACCGCGCCCAGCGCCTGATGGGTGATGACCCCGGGTGCTTCGCGATGGACGCAGATATAGCAGAGCCCGCCCAGCACATGCAGCGAATCAGGCAGCAATTCACGCAGGCTGTCCTCGACGTCGAGGCCATTCTGCAACAGCAGCACCTTGGCATTCGGCGCCGCGGCCTGCTGGATGATCGGCGCCAGGTCCGCGTTGCTGGAGGTTTTCGCCCCCACCAGCAGCCAGTCGCAGGGCGGCATGTCTTCGGCGGCCGAGTAGGCCTGCACCGGGTTCAAAGTGAGCGCGCCATGCACCGCGCTGTGCAATTGCAGCCCGCGTTCGGCCACCGCGGAAAACTCGCTGCGCAGCAGAAAGTGCACATCAAAACCGGCTCGCGCCAGCATCAACCCGTAGAAACCGCCGATTGCACCGGTCCCGATAATACCGATTGTCGGTTTGGCAACTGCCCCCATCATGGCAACTCCTCAGCTGTTCGACTCAGCGCTTGCCGGATCGCCCGATTCAGTTCGGACGCGGTCAGGCGCGAATGCAATGCTCCAAAGAACTCACCGTCGCGCACCACAAACAGCGCCGGCAAATGAAAGACCTGATAGCGCTCGACCACCCCGCCGTTGTTTCCGGCGTCGATCCAGCACAGCCGATCGACCGCCAGATCGAGCGTCGGCAATTGTTCGCGGGCAAAGCGGCAACTCGAACAGCCGACACTGGTGAAAATCACCAGAGATACGCCGTTCATCGTCAGCAGCCGCTGGTCGGCGTCAAAATCGGTCAGTTCCAATTCGACCACTATACTGGGGGAAATAATGTCAGATGGCCGACACATGGAGTCCGTGTTCATGGGACGATTCATTCCTCATCCTGACGATGTACCGGTGGAATTGACGCTACTCAAGCCCGAGTGTATTTCGCGGCAACAGCTGCACACTATCAGCCTCGGGGGTGTGGCTTGCAATTATCACCGCGCGTGGCGTCACGGCACGGCGCTTGAAGTGCGCATGCCGACCTTGAACCCCGACATGCGCTTTCTGGGCTATGTGGCCTGGTGCCTGCGCCGCAAGCACGGTTACCTGGTGGGCATCGCCTTCGTCGACGAGCAGACGCTGTTCAGCGCGCGGATGGGCGAGCAGGTCTGCCGGATAGAGCGTTATTGCCGCCAGCATGACGTCCATGACGACCTTCAGGAGGTCCAGGCCCGGGCGCTGGAGTGGGTCCAGCAACATGCCGACGAGTTTTCCCATGAGACAGTGCGCAAGGCGTTTGCGCAGCCTGTGCTGGATTAGCCAATTACCCAATCCCTGTGGGAGCGAGCCTGCTCGCGATGGTCGACAACGATGACCCACGGGTATCAGAATGCCCGCGCGGACCGGGTGTTTTTCGCGAGCAGGCTCGCTCCCACAAAAAACCGGGCTGCTGCCATGCCAAATCACGACCTTAAACGCCCCAAACCCGCGTCTGCCCATTGTCTAGCCACGGTGTAACGCGCTAAGGTTCGGCTCCCCGACGCGCTTAATTTGCTGTGCTCCGCCGCGCGGGTTCGCTGGCGGCCTGCACCCGTGACCTGACGAGTAAACGATGGCTGATTTACCGATCAACGACCTGAACGTCTCTTCCAACGAGACGCTGATCACCCCCGATCAGCTCAAGCGTGACATCCCTCTGAGCGACGCCGCGCTGCGCACCGTCACCAAGGGCCGCGAAGTCATTCGCAACATTCTTGATGGCACCGACCACCGCCTGTTCGTGGTCATCGGGCCTTGCTCGATCCACGACATCAAGGCCGCCCACGAATACGCCGAGCGCCTGAAAGTGCTGGCCGCGGAAGTGTCCGATACCCTGTATCTGGTGATGCGCGTGTATTTCGAGAAGCCACGCACCACGGTCGGCTGGAAAGGCTTGATCAACGATCCGTACCTGGATGACTCGTTCAAGATCCAGGATGGCCTGCACATCGGTCGTCAGTTGCTGCTGGACCTGGCCGAAATGGGCCTGCCAACCGCCACCGAAGCCCTTGACCCGATCTCCCCGCAGTATCTGCAGGACCTGATCAGCTGGTCGGCCATCGGCGCGCGCACCACCGAATCCCAGACCCACCGTGAAATGGCTTCCGGTCTGTCCTCGGCCGTCGGCTTCAAGAACGGCACCGACGGCGGCCTGACCGTGGCCATCAACGCCCTGCAATCGGTTTCCAGCCCTCACCGTTTCCTGGGCATCAACCAGGAAGGCGGCGTGTCGATCGTGACCACCAAGGGCAACGCCTACGGTCACGTCGTGCTGCGCGGCGGCAATGGCAAGCCGAATTACGACTCGGTCAGCGTCGCGCTCTGCGAGCAAGCGCTGAACAAGGCGAAGATCAAGCCGAACATCATGGTCGATTGCAGCCACGCCAACTCGAACAAGGATCCGGCCCTGCAGCCGCTGGTGATGGAAAACGTCGCCAACCAGATCCTCGAAGGCAACCAGTCGATCATCGGCCTGATGGTCGAAAGCCACCTGAACTGGGGCTGCCAGGCAATCCCGAAAGACCTCGCCGACCTGCAATACGGCGTGTCGATCACCGATGCCTGCATCGACTGGACCGCTACCGAGAACACCTTGCGCAGCATGCACGCCAAGCTCAAGGATGTACTGCCCAAGCGCGATCGCACCTGATCACGTTTTAATGCAGCAAAAAAAACGCCGGGCAAGCCCGGCGTTTTTTTATGTGTTCGTTTTGCTGAAGGTCACTGGCTCAGCTTGGCCGCGTGCCGCTGGTGGCGCTCCATGTAGCGCTCGACGTAGGAGCACGATGGAATGACGGTGTAGCCCATTTCCTCGGCGTACTGCAGCGCCTGTTCGGTCAGTGCGGCGGCAATGCCGCGACCGCGCAATGCGTTGGGCACGAAGGTGCGATAGATATCCAGGGTCTGTTTCCCCAGATCCATATAAGTCAGGTAGGCACGATGACCGTCCACATTGGTCTCGAACTGATGACCAGCCTGGTCATGGTGGATGGACAACGCCTCGCTCATCACTACTCCTCGCGGGTCTTTTGAATTTCGACCCCTACCTTACCGATGTTTTTCCGGCGAAGGAACAACTACGCCACCCCGTGCCTGAATGGACACCGAGAAGAGCTACACCGATCTCGCGCAACCGAGCACGTACAAATAGTAGGCACCATTGGCGCAAATGCTCAAGGTGCGCTCGTCATCAGTCTGGTTGGCGGGTGCTGCTCCGGGTTACGCAGGAACGGCTCGAGCACGGATCGCCCCGTGTCGACAGCCTGATCATTGCCGGATGTTGACACTTAAGACGAGCCCCCGTGTTTAAAGTCACCAGTACATGGAGAAAGATATGAGAGGCATCGCGCAAAACCCGAACGAAAGTGTAGACGAAACCATCTAGATACACTTTAGGAAAGTCCGGAAAAACAGTTGTTTAGGTGGGGAACTTTTCCGCGCAGGCTCGCTCATCTCGGGCCTCCCAGCTGAATATTTTTTAAACAGCGCAGTTAAAAGTTGCTCGAAAAAGAATCAACGCCTACAATTTTTTTGGCTTCCTGCTTTATGTCAGTTTACTTACGACAAGTAATGGGTAGTATGTACGCCGGCTATTTCCTCAATGGGAGGAGAAAGCCACTTAATAGAAAGTCCTTGAAGGGGAACACGATGAACAACGTTCTGAAATTCTCTGCTCTGGCTCTGGCCGCAGTTCTGGCTACCGGTTGCAGCAGCGCATCGAAAGAAACCGAAGCACGTCTGACCGCTACTGAAGACGCAGCAGCTCGCGCACAAGCTCGTGCAGACGAAGCTTACCGTAAAGCTGACGAAGCTCTGGCTGCTGCTCAAAAAGCACAGCAAACTGCTGACGAAGCTAACGAGCGTGCTCTGCGCATGCTGGAAAAAGCTAGCCGCAAGTAATAATCCCTCGGGATTGTTATCAAGCCGACCCATTCTTGGGTCGGCTTTTTTATTGCCCGCGGTTTAGTGCAGGCATAAAAAAACCCGCTGATGCAGTGCGCATCAGCGGGTTCTTCTCAAATGTTACTGCAATGGATCCAGTGGTGCACTGCTCACCATGGGAGCGGCGGAGTTCGGTACGGCGATCTCCACCGGCAAACCATCTTCAGCGGCAACCACGTCACGCACTACATCCCAGTTCATGCGCAGGTTGTTGGTGATGTCTTCACGCTTGAGCATCGCGTTGATCACCGAGGTGTGCTTGTCGACCACCGACGGATTGCCCTTGTCGTCCAGTGGCGTGTGCGCTTCCAGGTAAACCTTGCCGCCACTTACGCCGAACTTGTACGGGTCGTTGATGATGCGCACCGAAGTGCCCACCGGCACCATGCCGGCCATTTCCAGCACGTTGTTGTTGAACATGCGGAAACAGCCATGGCTGGTGCGCATGCCGATGCCGAATTTCTTGTTCGAACCGTGAATCAGGTAGCCCGGAGTGCCCAGGGTGAACTTGAACGGCCCCAGCGGGTTATCGGGACCGGCCGGCACCACGTTCGGCAGCGGATCGCCATCGGCGGCGTGTTCGGCCTTGATCGACGCCGGCGGTGTCCAGGTCGGGTTCGGCGTCTTGGCGATGATGCTGGTGTGGGCAATCGGCGAGCCCCAGCCTTCACGACCGATACCCAGCGGGAAGGTGTAAACCACGTTCCGGCCTTTCGGGTAGTAGTAGAGGCGGTATTCGGCCAGGTTGATGACGATGCCTTCACGCGGGC
Organism: Pseudomonas sp. SDO55104_S430; assembly: GCF_054070595.1. Classification (NCBI taxonomy): domain Bacteria; kingdom Pseudomonadati; phylum Pseudomonadota; class Gammaproteobacteria; order Pseudomonadales; family Pseudomonadaceae; genus Pseudomonas; species Pseudomonas sp. SDO55104_S430. The sequence continues at coordinate 12,518 of NZ_JBSVXG010000058.1, forward strand.
CAGGCGGCAGGATGAAACGGGTCGGCAGCACGATCTCGGTGCCGGCGCCCGGCAGCCAAGGGTCGACACCCGGGTTGGCCGCGACCATTTCCGTGTAGCCCAGGTCGTAAGTGGTGCCAAGGTCGGCGAAGGTATCTTCGTACTTGGCCTTGATCACTTGCACCTGGCCGACGATGTCTTCACCAGGCGGTGGCAGGGGCAGCTCCAATGCTGCAACGGGACCTGCTGCAAAGAGCGCGGCAAGAGTCAGGCAGCGGGTGACGGCAGGAAAGCGCGGCAACATCCGGAAAGTCCTTCGCATGATCAACAGAGGGTATGGCGCGCGATTGTACACCGACACCCCGGTATTCGGGGAGCCAGCCGATAGCTTGCTAATCTTGAGGCTTCAAAGCTCGAACCGCAGCTCCGGCCAGATCGGCGAGGTACCGCGCTTTTGCGACTCGAGAATGGCCCGGCACAGCGAGCACAGGCGATGGTCCTGGAACACCCGGCGATCGACGCTCGACCAGCGCGGTTGAGCCGGCAGCAGGCTTCCGCACAGGGTCCGATCCGCCGAACCTCCCAGCTCCAGCTGACGGGTCACCAGATGAACCCGCACTTCCTGGCAGGCGAACAGATCCAGCTGTTCGTCAGGCTCGATCAGTTGGTAAGAGAAAAGTGACCAGGCGGGACGCGGCATCGGGGGCTCCAAATCGGGGCGACACATTAGCCGAAAGCCCGCCTCTGGAAAAGTGTCATAACAGCGGTTTTAAGGTAGGCCAGACATTTTCCAGCAACTTGTCCTGAGCCCCGGCCGCCGGGTGGATGCCGTCGGCCTGCATCAACTCGGGATGCCCGCCCACGCCGTCGAGAAAAAATGGCACCAACGGGATGTTTTTCTCGCTGGCGACGTTGCTGAAGACATCCGCGAAGGCCTTGGTGTAGCGCGCACCGTAGTTGGGAGGCAACTGCATGCCGAGCAACAGCACCTTGGCGCCACTGGCGCGGGAGCTGTCGATCATCGACGCAAGATTTTGTTGCAATTGCGTTGGCAACAGTCCGCGCAGCCCGTCATTGCCGCCCAGTTCGAGGATGACCAGCTCAGGCTTATGCTCTGCAAGCAGCGCAGGCAGCCGCGCCTGGCCTCCGGCGCTGGTGTCGCCGCTGATGGAGGCATTGACCACTTTATCGTCAAAACCTTCGCGCTTGAGCCGCTGCTCGAGCAACGACACCCATCCCAGCCGGGTATCCAGCCCGAAACCGGCGCTGATACTATCGCCAACGATCAGGACTGTACCCGCCGCTGCGTTCTGGGCCATGCACATCAAGGCCAGGCCAGCACTCAAAAACCATACACGCATCGGATTCTCCATGGGCGCAAGCATTCTCACCGCGAAGAACCTTAGCAAAGTGGTTCCCAGCGCGGAAGGTGATCTGACTATCCTGCACGAACTCAGCCTGCAGCTGAACAAGGGCGACAGCCTGGCCATCGTCGGCGCTTCGGGCTCTGGCAAATCCACCCTGCTGGGCCTGCTCGCCGGTCTCGACCTGCCGAGCAGCGGCGAAGTCACCTTGGCCGGGCAGAGCCTGAGCAATCTCGACGAGGACCAGCGTGCGCGCATCCGCGCCGAGCACGTCGGCTTTGTCTTCCAGTCCTTCCAGCTACTCGACAGTCTCAATGCCCTGGAAAACGTCATGCTGCCTTTGGAGCTTGACGGCCGCAAAGATGCCCGCGGGCGTGCCACCGAGTTGCTGCAGCGGGTCGGCCTCGGCCAGCGCCTGACCCACTCGCCGCGCCAGCTCTCCGGCGGCGAACAGCAACGTGTGGCGATTGCCCGGGCGTTTGCCGCTGAACCTGATGTGCTGTTCGCCGACGAACCCACCGGCAACCTCGACAGCCATACCGGGGAGCGCATCAGCGATCTGTTGTTCGAACTCAACAAGGAACGCGGCACTACCCTGGTGCTGGTCACCCACGATGAGCGTCTGGCACATCGCTGCCGACGCCTGATCCGCCTTGAAGCCGGCCTGCTGGTCGCCCCCGTGGAGGCCTGATGGCACGTCTGCCGCTGTTGCGCCTGTTCAGTCTCGCCATTCGCCAACTCCTGCGCGATGCCCGCGCCGGTGAATTGCGCGTGTTGTTCTTTGCCCTGCTGGTAGCGGTGGCTTCCAGTACTGCCATCGGCTACTTCGGCGCTCGTCTCAACGGCGCGATGCTGATGCGTGCGACCGAGTTCCTGGGGGCGGATCTGCTGCTCGAAGGCAGTTCGCCGGCCCGCGACGAGCAAATTAAGAGCGGTATCGAACTGGGTCTTGAGCATGCACAGGTGGTGGAATTTTCCAGCGTCATTGCCACGGACAACGGTATTCAGCTCTCCAGCATCAAGGCGGCCGACTCTGTCTACCCGCTGCGCGGTGAGCTGAAAAGCGCGCCCGCGCCCTTCGCTGCCGAAGAGTCCGGAGGCGGACCGAATCCAGGTGAAGCCTGGGTCGAGGGGCGTTTACTGACTGCGCTCAATCTGAAGATCGGCGACAGCATCGATGTCGGCATGAAAACCCTGAGGCTCGCCCGGGTACTGACCTACGAGCCCGACCGCGCCGGCAACTTCTACAGCCTGACGCCCCGGGTCCTGATCAACCTCGACGATCTCGCCGCCACCGGCGTGGTGCAGCCCGGCAGCCGGGTCAGTTACCGCGAGCTCTGGCGGGGCAATGCGTCAGCCCTGGAAACCTATCGCCAACTCATCAAACCCGGCCTTGCCGCCAACCAGCGCATTCAGGATGCCCGCGATGGCAACCGGCAGATAGGTGGCGCGCTGGGCAAGGCTGAGCGTTATCTGAACATGGCCAGTCTGGTGGCGGTGTTGCTGGCGGGTGTCGCCGTAGCCCTGTCGGCGACGCGCTTCGCCACACGCCGATTCGATGCCAGCGCACTGTTGCGCTGCCTTGGATTGTCCCGCCGGGAAACCATGGTGCTGTTCAGCTTGCAGCTGACTGTCCTCGGACTGCTCGCCAGCATCGCCGGTGCCCTGATCGGTTGGCTGGCGCAACTGGGACTGTTTGCTCTGCTCCATGATTTGTTGCCCAGCGACGTACCTCCAGGCGGCGTATTCCCCGCCATCGCCGGCATCGGCACCGGACTGGTGGCACTGGCCGGCTTCGCCCTGCCACCACTGGCGGCCTTGGGTAGGGTGCCTCCTCTTCGGGTCTTGCGCCGCGATCTGCTGCCGATTCCTTCCAGCACCTGGATGATCTATGGCGCTGCATTGGCCGCTCTGGGCTTGATCATGTGGCGCCTGAGCCTGGACCTGGTATTGACCTTCGCCCTGCTCGGCGGCGGGGTGATCGCGGCGCTGATACTGGGCAGCCTGCTGTTGTTGCTGCTCAAAAGCCTGCGGCGAATGCTGGCCCGGGCTTCGTTGCCGTGGCGTCTGGGTCTGGGCCAATTGCTTCGCCATCCACTGGCCGCCGCCGGGCAATCCCTGGCATTCGGCCTGATCCTGCTGTCGATGGCACTGATCGCCCTGCTGCGCGGCGAATTGCTCGACACCTGGCAGAACCAGTTGCCGAAAAACGCACCGAACTATTTCGCCCTGAATATCCTGCCCGCGGACAAAGAGGCGTTCACCGATCGCCTGTTCTCCCTCTCTGCACAATCGGCGCCGCTGTATCCGGTAGTGCCGGGCCGTCTGATCAGCATCAATGGCGAACCGGTGCAACAGATCGTCACCAAGGAATCGGCGGGAGACCGGGCGATCCAGCGAGATCTGAGCCTGACCTGGGCCGCGGATCTGCCTGCAGGCAACACGATCACCGCAGGCAACTGGTGGCCCGAGCAGCCGCCGGACGACATCCCGGGCGTATCGGTGGAGGGCAAGGTCGCGGAAAGTCTGAAGCTCAAGCTGGGCGACCACCTGATCTTCACCGTGGGCGGGGTCAACCGCGAAGCTAAAGTCACAAGCCTGCGGGATATCAATTGGGACAATTTCCAGCCGAACTTCTTCATGATCTTCCAGCCGGGCACGCTGAGGGATCTGCCAGCGACCTACCTGACCAGTTTTTATCTGGCGGCGGGTCATGATCAGCAGATCGTCGAGTTGTCCCGAAGCTTTCCGGCGGTGACCATTCTGCAAGTGGAAGCCTTGCTCGCGCAGCTGCGCAGCATCCTCGCCCAGGTCACCCTGGCGGTGGAGTATGTGCTGTTGTTTGTCCTGGCGGCAGGCATGGCTGTGCTGTTTTCCGGCTTGCAGGCGACGCTCGATGAGCGCATCCGCCAGGGTGCACTACTGAGGGCGCTTGGCGCGGAACGGCAGTTGCTGGTGAAGGCCCGGCGAATCGAGTTCGGTTTGCTGGGCGCGGTCAGCGGCTTGCTGGCGGCGCTGGGCTCGGAAGTCGTGAGCCTGGTGCTCTACCGATACGCGCTGGATCTGCCCTGGCATCCACACCCATGGCTGCTGGTGCTGCCGTTGATCGGTGCAGTGCTGATCGGCGGGGCTGGCGTGTTCGGCACTCGCCGTGCGCTGAATGCCAGCCCGCTGACGGTATTGCGCGAAGGTTGAAGCTCGATTGCACCGCGCTGATCCTGTTGAAGGTGAAGCGCGGATGCACAATGACCTGCATTACCGCCTAATTCTGCTCGTAACGAATCTCGTTGATCCACCACAGCACCTCGCCGCTCGGGGTCTGCACCACAGCCTCATCGCCCTCTTCCTTCTTCAGAAGCGCACGCGCCATCGGCGAATCGATCGAGATGTAATCGTTGCGACCATAGATTTCGTCGTACCCCACAACCCTGAACTTCTTGATCTCCCCCGCCTCGTTTTCGATCTCGACCCAGGCCCCGAAAAACACTTTGCCTTCCTGCTCGGGCGAATAGGCGACCACCCGAACATCCTCAAGCCGCTTGCGCAGATAACGGACGCGCCGGTCAATTTCCCGCAGCAGCTTCTTGTTGTACTGATAGTCGGCGTTTTCACTGCGGTCACCCAACGACGCCGCCCACGTCACTTTGCGCGTGGTATCAGGACGTTTCTCTCGCCATAGATAGTCGAGCTCCTGCTTCAGAGCTTCATGACCTTGCGTTGTGATGATGTTCGTACTCAAAGCGGGGTGCTCACTGGCGATTACATCGGCTAACGATATTTGAACCACTCTTGATCAGGCAACTGTCGACGGGTTTGCCATTGAGACAAGGGGCAATATTTCGACGCTGGTCACTTCATGGATTGACATTTAAGACGACCAGTCTAATAATTTTTTGCAATTTATAGCCGATCGGTCCAATAAAGGAAAAAGCCATGTTCAACGCAATCCTGATTGAGAAAGACGACACCGGTAACCACGCGCGCATCGCACAACTGGAGCCATCACAGCTCCCACCCGGCAATGTGATCGTACGAGTGGCCTGCAGCACCCTCAACTACAAGGATGCCTTGGCGATCACCGGCAAAGGTCCGGTGGTTCGCTCCTTTCCAATGGTGCCGGGGATCGATCTGGCAGGCATCGTCGAACACAGTGACCACCCTGAATTCAAGGCGGGTGACAGCGTCTTGCTCAACGGTTGGGGAGTGGGCGAAGGGCACTGGGGTGGACTGTCCCAGGTGGCTCGATTGAATGGCGACTGGCTGATTCCGCTGCCCGAAGGCTTCACCGCTGCGCAAGCCATGGCTATCGGCACCGCAGGATACACGGCGATGCTTTCGGTGCTCGCCCTGGAGCGCAATGGCGTCACGCCGGACAAAGGCGAAATTCTGGTCACTGGAGCCAATGGTGGGGTCGGCAGTTTTTCCATCGCCCTCCTCTCCCGCCTGGGCTACACGGTAGTCGCCTCTACCGGTCGCCTCGAGGAGACGGACTACCTGAAAAAACTTGGTGCATCGCAAATCATCGACCGCGCCCAGCTGAGCGAGCCCGGCCGCCCACTGGCAAAAGAACGGTGGGCCGGTGCCATCGACTCAGTGGGCAGTCACACCCTGGCCAACGTCTGCGCCAGCACTCGCTACGGTGGCACTGTCGCGGCTTGCGGCTTGGCGCAAGGCATGGATTTTCTCGCCAGCGTTGCCCCCTTCATCTTGCGGGGCGTGACCCTGGCCGGCATCGACAGCGTGATGCGCCCGCGCAAGGATCGATTGGAGGCGTGGAGTCGTCTGGCTCGGGATCTTGATCTTGCCATGCTGAAAGAAATCACCCGGGAAATAGCCCTGAGCGAAGTCGTGCAGACGGCCAGTCAACTGCTGGCCGGCGAAGTACGCGGACGGGTGGTGGTGAACGTCAACAGCTGAGCAATCGCCCTCAGCGACGGGTAATCAACCCTTGTCGGGCAACACGGACCAGTTGCCTGATAACTTCCGGGGCATCTTCGATGCCGGGAGATTGAATCACCGCCAGATCGAAACTGTCGCTGGCGAACCGAGCCAGCGACTCACCATCTTCGACGAACTGAATGAGAAACGCTGCCGGTCCACCGGTGCGGCGCGGCCAGCCGTCCAGATAACGCAAAAGCGTCGGCTGATGTTTACCGCCAAGCAGGATTTTTGGATTGCGCTGGGTGAGATGTGCCGTGATCGGCGCGGGACGTACAACGGGGCTTGGTGCATTCATCATGTCGTGTCTCTGCCTCAAAAGTCTGCATGGCAGGTGAGAGGCAACACCGAACCAGCGCTTTAGCGGAATTTCGAAACCGTTTCCGGCTTCTACGGCGACTGATCGAGTCACCTGGCGCCCCGCAAGTAGCTGTTTAAATCGGCGCATGAGCAGCATCCTAGAGAAGCTGACCGGACAGTGTCAAGAATGACGCACAACACTGTCTGCGACTTTCCGGAGCGCACAAAAGAAAAATGCCCGAATCGCGAGATTCGGGCATTTGCCTTGATCGATCAGAAGACCGCCGGGGATCAGTGACGCTTGTGACCTTTGGCCAAGTTGTTGCCTACACCGCCGCCCAACGCACCACCCAGGCCTGCACCGATGGTGGAACCAGTCTTGCCACCCAGGCTGTTGCCGATAACCGAACCGCCAGCGGCGCCCACACCGCCACCGATGGCAGCGCTGGTGCGGTGGCCTTTCTTGGCGGCAACAGCGCTGCCGGCTGCGCCCGCTACACCAGCACCGATGGCTGCGCCAGTGCTGCCGCCCATGCTTTGGCCAACAACGTTACCCAGCGCGCCGCCCAAACCGCCGCCGATTGCGGCAGTGCCGTCGCCAGCCATCGCGCCTTGAGCGACCAGAAGACCCAGAACCAAAGCAGGCAGAGTGAAACGCATGACAAAAACCTCAAAAATAGGGAAGAAAATCAAAAGGGTCGGGATTGAATGCTTTAGGGCAGACAAAGTCCAGACATGCGCGTGCGCAGCCTCGTTATCGGCGACGGTTGGACAGTTTTTATGGAAAAGGTTTTATGACAGGCAAAAAAAAGCCCGCTGGGGAACGGGCAGGGTGTTGCTTCTAACGGATGAGGTCAGCCTACGTACGGTCTTGTGAAAACTTTGTGAAAAGCCGGACACCTTAAACATTCGTTCACACAATTCGAAGGCACGGAAATCCGGACACAAAAAACCCCGCGCGATGGCGGGGGTGATTCAAGCCATTCACTTCCTGGCCGGCGGCGTCACTTTAGGAAGAAATTTCCCTTTCAGTACCCGACTCGCCTGGGTCTTGATCCTGCGGACTTCAACCTGATCCTCGCCGAAGCTCGCGACGTATACAGTCTGCCCACAGTGGACGAAATTGTTGATCGGGAATTCTGCACCATCATCTTCAATGTACGGATCAACCATTTCATCACCCCTTTGTCAAAAGCGGGATCGACACCGGCAAGCCCATTGCCCGAACCATATCGATCACCAAGCATTTTGAGACTAGCCGGTCATTACCGGACTTGTGATTCAGATTGCCGAACGCCCGACGAATGGACCCAACTGCAGTTACCTCAACTTCACCGCAGTCCCGGTCACGAACACCACGACCATGCCGCCCTTGCCCGCGGGCATGCTGATCTCGTAATCGAGCCCCACCACCGCATCCGCCTGAAGGGCCCGCGCCCGCTCCTTGATCTCATTGGTGGCCTGGATACGTGCTTCCTTCAAGGCGCGCTCCAGCGTCTGGGAGCGTCCACCGAAAAAGTCCCGCATCCCGGCAAACACATCGCGGATGACGTTGATGCCCTGCACCGACTCGGCGCTGACAATGTCCAGGTAGGCGGTGATTTGCCGGCCTTCGATAGCGTGGGTGGTGGTCGTGATCATTGCATTCCTGTTTGCACTGACTAGTGGATGGTGGAGCGGCCAGCGCCGCGCTGGGAACGATATCAGGGAACCAGAAGCTTTATCAGGAGCGCGGTGACAGTCGCTACCGTGCCGATAAAGCCAACGGCGATGACAACCGGATACCAGAAAACCTCACGGGTCATCTTGCCCGCTTCGGCGTTCAACTTGCCCGCTTCGGCGCGCAACTTGCGTTGCTCGGCTTTCAGCTTGGCGATTTCCAAAAGGATCTTTTCGTACTCGGCTTGCTTCATGGTCGTGTCCTGCATATCGATGCTCTCCGTCCCTGGTCAGTCGGTATGGTTATTTCCTGCGGGTCAATTCTGTACACGGAACGCGTCCAACGAACACTCCCCGCCAGAACGGGCGACTTTAAGCACGCAGCCCCTTGGAAACCCCGTGCTGCCTGGCTTTACGGTGCAACGTCCTACGCACCGCTCCAGATTCCTACATCATTTTCAGCAACACCTGTAGGAACACCGACCCCGAAAAGCACAAAACCCCTGGCTTCTTTCGAAACCAGGGGTTCTGTTTACATCGAATTTGGCGGTGAAGGAGAGATTCGAACTCTCGATACAGTTTCCTGTATACACACTTTCCAGGCGTGCTCCTTAAGCCACTCGGACACTTCACCGTATCTCTTCAAACATGTTCTGTCTGTCGAGGCGCGCTAATGTAGTCGAAAGCTTTTCCGATGGCAAATATTTTTTTCAGAATTTTCATGTGCTTAACGCAATTCGTTGTTTCGGGCTTATCGGATGATGGCAAACCGGCCAATCTCTGGTTCAACGTACGCTTACATATAGAAGGCAACGCAACGCCAGCATGGCGCGCCGGCCCGCAAAGACGGGCAAAGGGTGACTGGCTGGTCAGTCATGGCGCTTTACCTTGCCCAGAGCCGTGGGTAACGTCTGCCCATCTTTATTGAAAGGAATAGCGTCATGAGTGAGTTGATTTCCTACCACCTCGAAGACGGTATCGCGACCCTGACCCTGAGCAACGGCAAGGTCAACGCCATCTCTCCGGACGTGATTGCAGCCTTCAACGCTGCCCTGGATCAGGCGGTGACGGATCGCGCGGTAGTCATCATCACCGGTCAGCCGGGGATTCTCTCGGGCGGTTACGATTTGAAGGTCATGACCTCCGGCCCCAAGGAAGCCGTGTCGCTGGTCACCTCCGGCTCGACCCTTGCCCGTCGCCTGTTGTCGCACCCGTTCCCGGTGATCGTCGCCTGCCCCGGCCATGCCGTGGCCAAGGGTGCGTTCCTGCTGTTGTCGGCGGACTACCGCATCGGTGTCGACGGCCCGTTCAGCATCGGCCTGAACGAAGTGCAGATTGGCATGACCATGCACCACGCCGGTATCGAACTGGCCCGTGATCGCCTGCGCAGGTCGGCGTTCCACCGTTCGGTCATCAACGGTGAAATGTTCAACCCTCAGACTGCCGTGGATGCCGGTTTCCTCGATGTCGTGGTGTCGGCCGAAGAACTGCAGAGCACCGCGCTGGCGGCGGCTCGTCAGTTGAAGAAGATCAACATGACCGCCCACAAGAACACCAAGTTGAAAGTGCGCAAGGCGCTGCTGGAGACCCTGGACAACGCGATCATCGCGGACCAGGAACACCTGGGTTAATAATCCAGTACGACCTTTGTGGGAGCGAGCCTGCTCGCGATGGATGACACCGATAACGCGCAGTCTCTGAATTAGTGCGTTGTCTGTGAGTTTTCGCGAGCAGGCTCGCTCCCACATTGATCATGTTGAGCCTTCCCTGCCTGAGCCGCTCTGGCCTGCGCGTGACCAATCAGTCAGAAACAATTGCTTAAACATCGCCTATCTCCCGCCTTCTGAGTGGCAATTGCCGAAAACAGTGCACATCCGTACACTGCGCCACCTTTTGTCCCGGTGGGGCCCGAAAATGCTGTTTGTTTTACGTATGTCATTGATGGCCCTGCATTTTATCGTGGCAGGTGTGCTCGGCGTGGTACTCGGTCTGTGCCGCCCTTTCAATCCCGATAACAGTCGTTTGTGCGCCCGCCTCTATGCCTGGCCGGCGATGTGCATTTTGCGTTTGCGGGTGAAGGCCGATGTCGGCCCATTGATGGATAAACCCGACAGCTGCGTGATCATTGCCAACCACCAATCCAACTACGATCTATTCGTGTTCGGCAACGTGGTGCCTCGCCGTACCGTGTGCATCGGCAAGAAGAGCCTGAAATGGGTTCCCCTGTTCGGTCAGTTGTTCTGGCTGGCCGGTAACGTGCTGATCGACCGCGGCAACGCGCAAAAGGCGCGTCAGTCGATGCTGACTACAACCCATACCCTGCAAAACGAAGACACTTCGATCTGGGTCTTCCCCGAAGGCACACGCAATCTGGGCAAGGAATTGTTGCCATTCAAGAAAGGCGCCTTTCAGATGGCCATCGCTGCGGGAGTTCCGATTGTCCCGGTGTGTGTCAGCAGTTACGTCAAGCACATGCGATTGAACCGCTGGCGCGGTGGGAAAATTCTGATTCGCTCGCTGCCGGCGATTCCCACCGCGGGCCTGAGCATGGATGACATGCCCATGTTGATTGCCCGCTGCCAGGAACAGATGCGCGAATGCATCGATTCGATGGACCGGCAACTTCAAGCCGCCTGAACATGAAACCCGCCTTGCGCGGGTTTTCTTTTGTGCAGAACTTCGCAAGTTTCACTGACTCTCAACTCTTGGACAGCGCTAAGCTGAAGACTGCCTGGCCATTTGCCTGAGGCTGGCGAATTTGCCTAAAACTGCCAAGAAGAAGTGAACAAAGATCATGGGTCGAGTTGTTGCTGCCGCGGTCTACAGCGCTGGTAAGAAAGTCACCAATATCACTCTCGATGAAGGCGCGTCCTGGGCGGCGAAACCTGGCCACTTTGTCTGGATCGGCCTGGAAGAGCCCAACGCCGAGGAACTGTCCAACTTGCAACGCCAGTTCAACCTGCACGAACTGGCCATCGAAGACGCCCTGGAAAAACACAGTCGCCCGAAACTGGAAACCTTCGGCGACGCGCTGTTCATCGTCACCTATTCCCCCATCCGGGAAGACGGCAAGCTCAAGTTCATCGAGACGCATATCTTCGCCGGCAACGGCTACATCATCACCGCGCGCAACGGCCACTCGGCGTCCTACGCCCATGTCCGACAGCGTTGTGAGGCGCGTCCGCTGCTGCTGGAGCACGGGGAAGATTTCGTGCTCTATGCCCTCCTCGACTTCGTGATTGAAAACTATCAGCCGATGGGCGAAGCGATCCACGCCGAGATCGATGAGCTGGAACACAACGTGATGTGCGGCTCGCTGAACGAGTGCGACATCCAGAACCTGCACGGCCTGCGTCGCGATGTACTGCGCCTGCGCCGTTATGCGGCGCCGATGGTGGAGATCGGCGAGGAACTGCAGCGACTCAGCTTCCCGTTCATCGACAAGAACATGCGCCCGTATTTCCGCGACGTGCAGATCCACGTCAAGCGGCAGCTGGAAGACCTGACTACCCTGGCGGAAATCGCCAGCCAGACCATCGAAGTCGGCGTGCTGCTGGAGGCCTCACGACAGAGCGTGGTGCAACGCAAGTTCGCGGCCTGGGCGGCGATCCTGGCGTTCCCGACGGCGATTGCCGGGATCTACGGGATGAATTTCCAGGACATGCCGGAGTTGAGCTGGCACTACGGGTATTTCGGGGTGCTGGGGGTGATTACGGTGGGGTGTGTGAGTTTGTGGGCGAGTTTCAAGAAGTCCGGCTGGCTGTAAATCTGCAAACTGGAATACAAATCTCTGTAGGAGCAAGCTTGCTCGCGATGAACGCAATAACACCGCGGGGCGTCAGACACCCAGCGTTATCGTTGACGACCATCGCGAGCATGCTCGCTCCTACAGGTCAGCCTTATGCTGCTTCTGGCTTGTGCGCCACAAACCGCATCATCCACTCCGCCACCGTGGCGCCGTGATGCTCACTGTCCAGGCTGGCGATCCCTTTCGAATAAATCTGTTCGCCCAGCGCCTGCTGACGAATGTCCAGCAACGCGCGGGAGTAATCGTGGATGAATTCCGGGTGGCCCTGGAAGCACAGCACCTGATCGTTGATGTGGTAGGCAGCAAACGGACAGAAATCGCTGGAAGCAATCACCGTGGCGTTTTCCGGCAGTGACGTCACCTGATCCTGGTGGCTGATCAGCAGCGTCAGCTCCTCACGCACCGGGCTCATCCATGGCGCCTTGGCGGCCATTTTGTAGTTGTGGGTGCCGACACCCCAACCCTGGGTCGCACGCTCGCTCTTGCCACCGAGCAACAGCGCCAGCAACTGATGGCCGAAGCAGACGCCCAGCAGCTTGTCGCCACGCTCATAGCGGGTCAGCAGGTATTGCTTGAGGGTCTGGATCCACGGGTCGGTACCGAAGGAGTCGGCTTTGCTGCCGGTCACAAGGTATGCATCGAAGGTCTCATCATCGGCAGGATAATCACCCTGCACCACGTTGTAGATGGTGAAATCGGCGGCAATCGGTTGCTGCGAAAACAGGCGCTTGAACATCTGCCCGTAGCCCTGATATTGGTCGACCAATTCCGGACGCAGGTTGTCGGTTTCCAGAATGCAGATGCGTAACGACATAAAAAATACCTGACACGTGATGGGAATAATGCACACCCCCAGAGCCTGCCTCTAACACTGCAACAAGGCAAGCCCCGAGATGCGTCATCCATCCCTAAAACGCCTCCCCCTTGCCGGCTTTTTCCAGCAACAGGGCCGGCGGCGCAAAGCGCTCGCCGTATTGCCCGGCCAGATACTGGGCCCGGGCGACGAAATCCCCGATCCCGTACTGATTGATGAACTGCAGCGCACCGCCGGTCCAGGCAGCGAAACCGATGCCGAACACCGAGCCGACGTTGGCATCGGCCGTCGACGTCAGCACGCCCTCCTCCACACAACGCACGGTCTCGATCGCCTGCACGAACAGCAGGCGATCACGCACGTCTTTGGCTGAAATCTGCCCGTCGGCCTTTTCGAAACGGTCTTTCAGTTCCGGCCACAGATGCTTCTGGGCACCGGCCGGATAGTCATAGAAACCGCCTCCGGCCGCCCTGCCCGCGCGTTTGTACTCGTTGAGCATCAGGTCGATCACGGCGGATGACGGATGCTCCACCAGCGGCTTGCCCTCAGCCAGCAAGTCCTTGGCGGCCTGCTGGCGGATATGGCTCATCAGGTTCAGGGACACTTCATCGGAGATCGCCAGCGGCCCGACCGGCATGCCGGCCTTGCGCGCTTCGGTCTCGATCATCGCCGCGCTCACGCCCTCGCCGAGCATCGCGAGGCCTTCATTGGTGAAAGTGCCGAATACCCGCGACGTGAAGAATCCGCGACTGTCGTTGACCACAATCGGTGTTTTGCGGATCTGCAGGACGAAATCGAATCCGCGCGCGAGGGTTTCGTCACTGGTGTTGGCGCCCTTGATGATTTCCACCAATTGCATCTTGTCCACAGGACTGAAGAAATGCAGGCCGATGAACTTGCTCTGGTCCGGCACCGCCGTGGCCAGGCCGCTGATCGGCAAAGTTGAAGTGTTGGAGGCGATCACCGCATCCGCGCCGACGATTTTTTGCGCAGCCAGCGACACTTTGGCCTTCAGCTCACGGTCCTCGAACACCGCCTCGATGATCAGGTCGCAACCGGCCAGATCCGCATCGCTTTCTGTGGTGTGGATACGAGCCAGAACGGCTTCGCGTTGCTCGACGCTCATTTGCCCGCGCGCGACTTTCTTGTCCAAAAGCGCCGCCGAGTGCGCCTTGCCCTTCTCGGCCGCGGCGAGGCTGATGTCCTTGAGCACCACCTCGATGCCGGCCGATGCGCTGACAAAGGCAATGCCCGCGCCCATCATCCCGGCGCCGAGTACACCGACCTTTTTTGTCACATGGGGCGCGAAACCCTGCGGCCGTGAACCGCCGGCATTGATTTCATTGAGCTGGAACCAGAAGGTGCCGATCAGGTTTTTCGAGACCTGGCCGGTGGTGAGCTCGGTGAAGTAGCGGGTTTCGATCAGGTGCGCCGTGTCGAAATCCACCTGGGCGCCCTCCACGGCGGCGCACAGGATCTTCTCCGGCGCCGGCATGCAGCCCTGGGTTTTGCTGCGCAGGATCGACGGCGCGATGGCCAGCATCTGCGCGACCTTCGGATTCGACGGCGTGCCGCCAGGGATCTGGTAGCCCTTCACGTCCCAACGCTGCACCGCGGTCGGGTTCGCGTTGATCCAGGCCCGGGCCTTGGCGAGTAGCTCCTCGCCGTTCGCCGCCAGTTCGTCGATCAGTCCGGCCTGCAGCGCCTGTTGTGGCCGCAGCTTTTTCCCTTCGAGCAGATACGGCAACGCCTTTTCCAGACCGAGCAGGCGCACCATGCGCACCACGCCGCCACCGCCCGGCAGCAGACCGAGAGTCACTTCCGGCAAACCGAGTTGCACCGAAGGATTGTCGAGCGCGACCCGGTGATGGCAGGCCAGGCAGATTTCCCAGCCCCCGCCCAATGCCGCGCCGTTGATCGCCGCGACCACCGGTTTGCCGAGGGTTTCCAGGGTGCGCAATTGCCCTTTGAGGGTCAGCACCATGTCGTAGAAAGCTTTGGCTTCGGGCTTGCCGACCTTGATCAATTCATTGAGATCACCGCCGGCGAAGAAGGTCTTTTTCGCCGAGGTGATGACGACGCCGGCAATGGCCTCCTTGTCGGCCACCAGGCGCGCGACGCAATCGGCCATGGCTTGGCGGTATACCGCGTTCATGGTGTTGGCGCTCTGGCCGGGCATGTCGATGGTCAGGACGACAATCCGGTCCTGGCCCTTTTCGTAACGAATGGCTTGGGTCATGAAAGTTTTCCTTGAAGGTCGGGCTCAGAGGCGTTCGATGATGGTGGCAATACCCATGCCGCCGCCGACACACAGGGTCGCGAGGCCATAGCGCAGGTGCCGGTTTTCCAGTTCATCGAGCAAGGTGCCGAGGATCGCGCAACCGGTGGCGCCCAGCGGATGCCCCATGGCGATCGAGCCGCCGTTGACGTTGACCTTGTCCGGATCGACCGCCATGTCCTTGATGAATTTCAGGACCACCGAGGCAAACGCCTCGTTGACCTCGAACAGATCGATGTCCTCGACCCGCAGCCCGGCCTTGGCCAGCGCCTTGCGGGTGGCGGGCGCGGGGCCGGTGAGCATGATGGTCGGGTCGGTGCTGGTCACGGCCGTGGCAACAATCCGCGCCCGTGGCCGCAACCCCAGCGCCTGGCCCTTGGCCTCGGAGCCGATCAGCATCAGGGCCGCGCCGTCGACGATCCCGGAACTGTTGCCGGCGGTATGGACGTGATGGATGCGCTCGACATGGCTGTAGACCCGCAGCGCCGTGGCGTCGAAGCCCATTTGCCCGATCATTTCGAAGCTCGGCTTGAGCTTGCCCAGGCCTTCCAGGGTCGAATCGGCGCGAATGAACTCATCGTGGTCGAGCAGGATGATGCCGTTCTGATCCTGCACCGGCACCAGCGATTTGCTGAACGAGCCATCGGCCCGTGCCCGCGCGGCTTTTTGCTGGGAGTGCAGCGCGTAGGCGTCGACGTCCTGGCGGCTGAAACCTTCGAGGGTGGCGATCAGGTCGGCGCCTACGCCCTGCGGGGTGAAATGGCTGTGCAGGTTGGTTTCCGGGTCCAGCGCCCAGGCCCCACCGTCGCTGCCCATGGGCACCCGTGACATGGATTCGACGCCGCCGACCACCACCAGGTCTTCGAAACCGGAGCGCACTTTCATCGCCCCCAGGTTCACCGCCTCCAGGCCCGACGCGCAGAAACGGTTGATCTGCACCCCGGCCACGCTGATGTCCCAGTCCGCCACCTGCACCGCGGTTTTCGCGATGTCGGCGCCCTGATCGCCAACCGGCGTCACGCAACCGAGCACCACATCGTCGACCTGACTGGTGTCCAGGTCGGTTCGCTGTTGCAGCGCGCCGAGCAAGCCGGCCACCAAGTTCACCGGCTTGACACTGTGCAGGGCGCCATCGGCCTTGCCTTTGCCGCGGGGCGTGCGTAACGCATCGAATATCAACGCTTGGGTCATGACGTCCTCGATCTTGTTGTTGGCCCCTGTAGGAGCGAGCTTGCTCGCGATGCAAGCCCGGACACCGCGGGCATCCAGACAGCCCGCGTCATCGTTGACGACCATCGCGAGCAGGCTCGCTCCCACAGAGGTTTGCATTGCCATCGGAAACAGCGATCTTTCTCTCTCTCAAGTAGTCCTAACCTTATTCCGAGCCACCGCCGATTCAATGACCGCAGCGCTCATCGACATTGACGGTCACGCTCAGACGGACGGTCATCAGGAGCCCGCTGAAGCGATTGAACACGCGCAGGTGTCTAGAAAAAGGCCGGCAAAGAAGCTGGCAATAGGCCTCATGCCTTTTTAATAGCTTTGAGTCAGAACACCATACTAAATGGATCTAAACCGCGAGTGACGCGGGCTCTAAGGTGAAGGTGTACGAAGTTGTCGTCGGGTTTTGCCGAGACGGTCGTTCATACAGGAAGTGCATCGTTTGCCGACATGGAGATATGCAGGCAGGCATCAGGAAATAACAAAAAGAAGGCGGTCAGCCATGTTCAAACAATCGAAAATTCGTCAAGCGGGTCTCATTCTCTTTGCCACTACGCTGTTGTTGATTCTGCCGAACCTGACCAAGGTGATCGGCTAGTCGGTTTGTGAAATCACGGCTCCAGACTTGTATATCGCCACAACAAAAATGTGACTGGCTCGCTACCCGAGCCAGCGTGGCTGTGCCAACCTTTGCGGCATTTTCCACGACATGGACGGCGATCCTTTGAAAACGCTCATTGTGTTCGGGGCCTTGCTGCTCAGCACGCCTCTGTATGCCGCACAGCTGAACCTGGAGCTGGGCGCAGACAGTCGCACCTGGCAGACCGAGGAACTGCTCAAGCACCCTCAGGCCCAGACCATCACCATCCCCAACGATGTTTCCTATAAACGCGACATGAGCTACCGCGCGGTGCCGATGGCGGCGCTGTTGAAGGACGTGAAGCCCGAGGACCATCTGCAGGCGGTAGCGCTGGACGGTTTCGCCGCGGAGTTGTCGGCGGCGCCGCTGCTCAACACACAAGGCGCGCGGGCCTGGCTGGCGATCGAAGACCCGGCCAAGCCCTGGCCTCCGCTGTCGGAAGGCAAGCACAGCGCAGGCCCGTTCTATCTGGTGTGGACCGATCCGAAGGCGGGCAACATCAGCCCCGAACAATGGCCATTCGAGGTCGCCAGCATCAAGCGTCTGGCGCCGGTGGCCGAGCGCTTCCCGGCTCTGCTGCCTGATCCGGCGCTGAAGGCGGACGATCCGGTAAACAAGGGGTTTGCGCTGTTTCAGAAGAACTGCCTGGCCTGCCACCGACTGAACGGTGCCGGGGATTCGCAGTTCGGACCCGACCTGAACATTCCGTACAATCCGACCGAGTACTTCGGTGCGGACTTCCTCAAGCGCTACATTCGCGATCCGCAGAGTTTGCGCCAGTGGCCACAGGCGAAGATGCCCGGCTTCTCGGCCGAGGTGCTGCCGGATGAGGATCTGGGGATGGTGGTGGGGTATCTCAAGCATATGGCGGGGCGCAAGGTTAAGCCCTGACTGTTCGCGCCTGATCCGGTTCCCCGGTGATTGCCTATCGCCCGCATAGTCAGAGTCGATTTCACCACCCGATCGGGGCTGTGGATAATCCGTGCATCCGCTGAAAAAACTTCGTCGATCCAAGGCGGCGAAGTTGACAGCTTCCACCTCCCGACCGGTTTTCCCTCCTTTCCGGTCTTACCGTTTGGCCACCTGCTCAGGTGGCCTTTTTTTTGGTCGACGCCAAGCGAAAGATCGCAGCCTTCGGCAGCCCTGCAAAAACGTGTTGAAAACAAAACGGCCGACCCGAAGGTCAGCCGCGCTTGCGATCGTTACTGTTCATAAGGTTATGCGAGTCGCCCTCGTACCTCCTGTTTCACACCCCAGCCCTCAATGATGCCGCCCAATGGCTCGACCACCGCTTCGAAACCCTGTTCGAAGTCGCCGATGTCGTCGTAGGTGGCGTACATGACCTTGCTCAACTCCAGCGCCCAGGCACCGTCGTCGCGCACGGTTATTTGCGAATTGAGGGATTCCCCCTGATGAAAATGATCCGCCGCCCTGCGTGCCCGCTCCTCGTCCGGGAAAATGGCGTAGAACTCGATGGGGTGGAACCTTGAAAAATCGAAACCGCCTTCTTTCATGCGGCGCAGCACGCTGCTGCTGATGTCTTCTTGATAGGCTGTGCTCATGAAACGTCCTCCTCAAAACCGATGGATAGACTTTCCGTACTCCCTGCGCGCGCAACCGTGGCTGCACGTGGTTCGGCACCCAGGTGCCGGCGGGAAACAAGCATGTAGCTGACAAGACCAGACCTTAGCGATCCATTCGCTGATCTCGATTGCAGAGTAGCCCCAGGACACAGGCGCTGCCAAGGGCTGGGTGAGAATGCGACAGGAAGTGTTCAGATTGGCGTGATGCCGAGGATTTGAATGCTGTTCTGCGTCTTGAGATTCTTGACGCTGGCGTCGACGGTTCGCCCTTCCAGATCGTTCAGATCCAGCTTGGCGGCAACAGGAAGGAACCGCTCCTTGATGAGTTTGGCGGCCTGCTCGTGACTCGGGCATTCCTCGCACTCAAAGACTTCGTTGATCGTTTGTCCATGATCATCCACGAAAGTGACTTTCCACTCTGACATCGCAGCCTCCTCGATCAAACCCGTAAGTGGGCTTACATCTATCTCGACCAAGTCGGCTGGCTAATGTTCCGGCGGATCTGTGCATCTGTGTAGGAGCGAGGCTTGCCCGCGAAGGCGATGTGTCAGGCA
>NZ_JBSVXG010000059.1:0-31342 GCF_054070595.1 Pseudomonas sp. SDO55104_S430
CTTCGCGGGCAAGCCTCGCTCCTACCGGGTTAAGGTGTCGTCTCTGTAGGAGCAAGGCTTGCCCGCGAAGAGGCCCTTTCAGCCGCCAGCTATTTCCGCCCCCGCCAAAGTCTTCAACGCCACCTTGCGCTCTTCAATCGGCATGGCCCCCAGCTTCTGCGCCTCGGCATAAAACGCCACCCAATCCCCCCCAACCTGCCTGAACAACCCCGCAAACGCCGGCACCCACTGGTCATACAGCCCAAAAGGCAGCAACCGCGCATTGTTCATCGGCGCATTGATCCAGGCGTCGTAACGTTTGTCGCCGGCCCATTGGCTGTCTCGCAATTGCCGATACTCACTACGCAGGCGCTCGAACTCCGCCGCCTTGCGCTGGCGCATCTGATCGGGTGGCAAAGGCAGGGTGTACAGCTGCTCCAGCCGGGCGCGGGTATCGAGTATCAGTTGGGTGAACTGATCCCGCCGCTTGAGCTGATCGCCGCTGTCCGGCGCCAGACCGCGAAAGGCACGCCATTGGCGAGTACCTTCCTGTTCGACGAAGGTGGCAAACGACTCGTTGAACTCGGTGTCGTCCTTCACATACACCCGCTGATGCGCCAGTTCGTGAAAGATCAGCGTCGCCAGGCGTTCGTCGCCCCAGTTCATCATCGAACTCATGATCGGATCGTTGAACCAGCCCAGGGTCGAATAGGCCTCGACGCCGCCGATCGTCACGTCCATGCCCTGCAACCGTTGCAGCGCCGCTTCCCCGCGTGCCGCGCTCTGGCTGTAGTAGCCGCGATAGGCCACGCAGCCGGCGATGGGGAAGCAGTGGTTCTGCGGCTTCAGGGAAAATTCCGGGGTGACGAACACGTTCCAGACCACATAGGGCCGGCCAATATCGGCGTACAGGCGGTAGCTCTGGTTGTCCGGCAAATGCAGCTGCTGGCTGGCGAAGGTCCGGGCCTTCTGGGATTGGGCCAGGTGCGCGCGCAGTTTCTCGTCCCGATGGTCGTCGGCGATCACCTCGGAAACCGGTTCCCTGGCCCGCAGCAATTGCAGCTGACCACTGGCCAACTGGCTGTAATAGCTGACGGTGGAACAACCGTTGAGTAACAAAAGCAGCGCACCCGGAAACAAAACGCGGAAAACGCGATCAAGTAACCCAAGGCTTGGACACGGCCTCATCAAAATAAAAAATTCCTGGAGAGTCTGCTCCCAAGACTATCCCGCCTCACTGGAGCTTTGCTATGCGCAAATTGATGCTGATGGGAGGCCTGCTGACGCTGGCCGGTTGTGCCGGATTCGGCTTGCCTCATCACGATCCGACGCAGGCATGGATTGATCTGGAATCCCATCAGGAAGATACGGCGCTGCTGGCGCTGGGGGTCGATAACAAGGCAGCCACCGATAAACGCTATTTCCAGGTGGAGCCGGGCAGCCATGAGCTGAAGGTTCGTTACCAGTTTCCGGTTCAGCCGACCAATATTGGTCCCACCGCCGAGCCGCTGTGGCGCGATTGCCAGATGAACGTGAAATTCAGTGAATTCAGCGCTGGGGAGCGTTATCAGTTGCAGGCCGGAAACATCGGCTTTCGGCCCTGGGTCAAACTCTACGATGAGCAGCGAAAGGTAATCGGCCAGGGCACACCGGCAGGCTGCCAACGCACCTGATCGGCGCTATTCTGAATACACAGTGTTCAGGACTTTCATCATGCGCAGGTTAATGCTGTTGCTCACTGCAGTCGCGGTTGCCGGCTGTGCGGCGCCGATGCCGACGGCCAATCCGCAAAAGGCGTGGGTCGACTTTTCCACGCCGTTTCCCAACGATAAGTTGCTGATGGCCGAGCGCCTGGACAATCAGCGAATGAAAGACGGGCGATATTTCGAAGTGACCCCGGGGAGCCACGAGTTGACCGTGCGCTTCGATTTCGAAGTGCCCAGCGGCGGTTCCGAGCTGTTCGGCGGTTCAACGGAACGGCTGTGCTACATGATCATCAAGTACGACCATTTCGAAGCCGGCCAGCGCTATCTGCTGCAAGCCCGCTCCATGGCGTTCACCCCCGAAGCCCGGTTGTATAACGCCAAACGTGAAATCGTCGCCGAGGACCGTCAGGTGAACTGCGTGCCCTGAAGCACTCAGCGGTCGTTTTTCTGGTAGATGATCTTTTTCGTCCCGCCTTCGCACGAGCCCACGACCATGTTCTGGTCGTGCACTTCGCTGTTGGGGACGATTTCCAGGGTGTAGGACGTCACCCCGCGGGCCTGGATCTTGGCTTCGATTTCGGCCTTGAGTTCTTCACAGGGTTTAGGTGCCGCCAGCGCCTGGGTAGCCAGTGCACAGCAGATAACCGTCAAGGCAAAGCGTTTCATGTTTGCAGCTCCTGTTGAGGCAGCACGCCGGTTCATGCGATTTGGCTGCTGTCATTTATTCGACCACAGTTTAGCCACCCCTGTTTTGCCCCAACGCAAAAAAATCGCAGCGCTGCACTGCAGGCTGCGATCTTTCGTTTTTGCTACTGCACCAACGTGGCCTCAAGGCTGATCTTCGCATTCAGCACCTTGGACACCGGGCACCCTTCCTTGGCCTTCTTGCTCAGCTCGTCGAATTGCGCCGGGCTCGCCCCCGGAATTTTCGCTTTCATGATCAGTTTCACCGCCGAAATCGCAAAGCCGCCTTCCACCTGGTCCAGTGTGACTTCGGCATTGGTGTCGATGCTCTCGGCCTTGAGCCCTGCCTCGCCAAGAATCATGGAAAAGGCCATGGAAAAGCATCCGGCGTGGGCCGCGCCGATCAGTTCTTCCGGATTGGTGCCCTTGCCGCCTTCGAATCGTGCCTTGAAGCCGTAGGGCGCTTCCCTGAGCACGCCGGTTTCGGTGGAAATCGAGCCGATACCGGTTTTCAGATCACCGGCCCAATGCGCCGATGCCTTCTTGATGATCGCCATGCCTTTCTCCTCAAAGTCCGACGCGAAGGGCCGCGCCTGTGTGGTTTCGCTTGCAAGGATTCTGAGGATAGACGGTGGCGCAAAGTTCACTTGATCCGATTGACCTACTTATTTGGTAGGAAATTTTCCCTTTGCTATTGAAACTCGGGTATATGCCCACATTGCATGAAACACGCTTTTGGATTCGGCAGGTTTTCGTTCGCGAGAAAAAACCTGCGACCTCACTTGGAGAAGCAGGTTTATGAAACGACTGTCCGACATCAAGTTCTCGACCCTCGATCTGGTACCCGTGCGGGAAAACGGCAGCGCGGCGCAGTCGCTGCGAAATTCGCTGGATCTGGCGCAGCATGTCGAGAAATTCGGCTACAACCGGTTCTGGGTCGCCGAACACCACAACATGGATGGCATTGCCAGTTCCGCGACCTCGGTGTTGTTGGGATATCTCGCTGGCGGCACTTCGACCATTCGTGTGGGATCGGGCGGGGTGATGCTGCCCAACCATGCGCCGTTGGTGATCGCCGAGCAGTTCGGCACTCTGGAAAGCCTTTATCCGGGGCGTATCGACCTCGGCCTGGGTCGTGCGCCGGGTTCCGATCAGATGACCGCCCGCGCGTTGCGCCGCGAACGTTCGGGCAGCGCGGACGATTTCCCGGAAGATGTGGCGGAGCTGGTTCGTTATCTCGGTCCGCGTACGCCGGAGCAGCGCGTCATCGCGATGCCGGGCACCAACACCAACGTGCCGATCTGGCTGCTCGGCTCCAGTCTGTTCAGCGCCCAGTTGGCAGGCGAGCGCGGTTTGCCCTACGCCTTCGCCTCACATTTCGCACCGCGTTTCATGCATGAGGCGATCCGCGTCTACCGCAATCACTTCAAGCCTTCGGCGGTGCTGGACAAGCCTTACGTGATGCTCGGCGTGCCGCTGGTGGCGGCCGATACCGATGAGCAGGCCGACTATCTGGCGACTTCAGTGTTCCAGCGCATCCTCGCCCTGATGCGCGGCCAGAGCCTGGTGCAGCGTCCGCCGGTGAAAACCATGGACGGCCTGTGGCTGCCGCACGAGCGCGAGGCGGTGAGTGATTTCCTGGGGCTGGCGATGATCGGCAGCCCGCAGAAAATCCGCGCCCGGCTGGAAGTGCTGATCGAACAGACCCAGGCCGATGAGCTGATCTTCACCTGCGACCTGTATGAACACGCCGATCGGCTGCATTCCTACGAACTGCTGGCGCAGGTCATGAAAGGCTGACGCCGAAACCCTGTAGGAGCGAGCACGCTCGCGATGAACGCAAGAACACCGCGGGGCATCAGGTTCCCAGCGTCATCGTTCACGTCCATCGCGAGCGTGCTCGCTCCTACAGAAGAGGGGATCTAGCGTTTGTAGACGATTTCCTTGGTCCCTTTCTCACAGGTCCCAACGACCTTCCCGCCGGCACCCGCGCCTTTGTCGACGATTTCCAGCGAGTAACTGGAAACGCCCTTGGCATCGAGCTTCGCGGCGATCTCGGCTTTGAGCTCTTCGCAGGACTTGCCGTCGGCGAAGGCTGTACCCGCCAGGCTTAACAAACCTACCGCCAAAATAAATCTCTTCATCAGTGGCATTCTCTGGTCGGATCAAAAGGAGGCATCCGGCCATTGGCCGGATTCAATCATGTAGCGTCTTGCCATTCCCTATGGCACTCGGCCAGCGCGCAAGTCCGGAAGTCGAAAAGCCAATCAGCTGCTGGCGATCCGGAACCCGACCTTGAGGGTCACCTGAAAGTGCGCCACCTTGCCGTCCTTGATGTGCCCACGGGTATCTACTACTTCAAACCATTCCATGTACTTGATGCTTTTATTGGCCTCTGCCAACGCGCTGTGGATCGCGTCTTCAATGCTGCTGGTGGACGAGCCAACCAGTTCGACTTTCTTGTAAGTGTGATGGTCAGTCATGGCGTTCTCCTTGGGTGTGCATACAGCCTAGCAGTGATTTTCTGACTTACTTCTGTCGGTCAATCCCACAAGGAAGTTCACATTTACTGCACTTTCTCGAGCACCCGAAGTCCCAACCAACACACGCCACTCATCAACAATGCAGGAGAGCCACCATGGCCAACAGCTCGTTACGCAAAGCCTCATTGCAAAGCATGGAAGCGGAGATCGAGAGTCTGCTCAAATCCCTGGAAAGCCTGAAGGACGACGCCTCGGACGAGTCGCGCAGAACCCTCAAGGTACTCAAAGGCAACGCCGAGAACGCGCTGAAACACTCGCGTCACCTGCTTTCGGACGCTTATGAAGAAGTCAAAGTGAAGACCCGGGAAACCGGGATCGCCACCCGTGACTACGCCCAGGAACACCCTTGGACGACAGCGGGTGTCGCCGTTGGCGCGCTGGGCCTGTTGGCCGCTTACCTGATGTGCAGACGCGGTAATTAATCCGTCTGGCGCAGCTCGTTTTTGAGCCACTGCGCCAGTTGCCGGGCGCGCCCATCCGCGGCGCGCTTGGGCAGCCACAGGGCCAGTTGCGCCGGGGTTTCGCTGAAACCCCAGGGCGCTACCAAGCGTCCGGCCTTCAAATCCTCGGTCACCAGCGGCTCTGGGGCGATTGCCACTCCAAGCCCGGCCACGGCCGCTTCCAGCAAGTAATACAAATGCTCGAAACCTTGACCGTACTTCAACGCCTTGGCGTCGAGGTCGCTTTGCTGCGCCCAGCTCGGCCAGGCCTGCGGGCGCGACGTGGTGTGCAGCAATGACTCGCCGAGCAGCGCGGTGGGCAGCGCAGTCTTGAGTCTGTCGTAGCCTGCGAACCGCGGGCTCATCACCGGGCCGATCCGCTCGCTGGTCAGTTCGAACACCTGCATGTCCGCGGGCCACGGCGGCTCGGCGAACAGCAGCAAGGCGTCCAGATCCGGACGGCGGGGGTCTAGATCGCCTTCTCCGGCGGACAGGTGCAGGCGCAGATCCGGCAGGTCGGCATTCAGCCGCCCCAGACGCGGGATGAACCAGCGCGCCAGCAGGCTTCCCGAGCAACCCAGCACGAACGGCGCATCGGCCGTGGTCCGGGAAATTTCCGCACATACAGTGCGCAGGCGCTCGAATGCTTCACCGCTGGCGTCGCGCAGGCGCAGGCCCGCATCTGTGAGTTTGAGGCCGCGACCTTCCTTGGTGAACAGGCTCACCCCGAGGTGTTCTTCCAGCACCTTCAGTTGCCGGCTGACGGCACCGTGGGTGACGTGCAGCTGTTCGGCGGCTTGACTGACGCTGTTCAGGCGGGCAGTGGCTTCGAAGGCGCGCAGGGCGTTCAGCGGTGGTAGTTCCTGGCTCATGGGATCTGTGAGTTTTCCTGACAGGTTGCGGCGATCTTATCGGTTTTCAGTCGGCGGTGTCAGGGGTAGAGTGGACCCCATTGTCATCTCACGCATTCAACTGGAGCGCCCCATGACCCAGACTAATCTGCGCAACGGCCCTGATGCCAACGGCCTGTTCGGCGCGTTCGGCGGCCGTTACGTCGCTGAAACCCTGATGCCGTTGATCCTCGACCTGGCTCGCGAATATGAAGCGGCCAAGGAAGATCCTGCATTCAAGGAAGAATTGGCCTACTTCCAGCGCGACTACGTCGGACGTCCGAGCCCGCTCTATTTCGCCGAACGCCTGACCGAGCACTGCGGCGGCGCGAAGATCTACCTCAAGCGTGAAGAGCTGAACCACACCGGCGCGCACAAGATCAACAACTGCATCGGCCAGATCCTGCTGGCGCGGCGTATGGGCAAGAAGCGCATCATCGCCGAGACCGGCGCCGGCATGCACGGCGTGGCCACTGCCACCGTGGCCGCACGTTTTGGCCTGGACTGCGTGATCTACATGGGCACCACTGACATCGAGCGCCAGCAGGCCAACGTGTTCCGCATGAAGCTTTTGGGCGCCGAAGTGATCCCGGTCGTGGCCGGCACCGGCACCCTGAAGGATGCGATGAACGAAGCCCTGCGTGACTGGGTGACCAACGTCGACAGCACCTTCTACCTGATCGGCACCGTGGCCGGTCCGCACCCTTATCCCGCAATGGTCCGCGACTTCCAGGCCGTCATCGGCAAGGAAACCCGCGACCAGCTGCAAGCCCAGGAAGGCCGTCTGCCGGACAGCCTGGTGGCGTGCATCGGCGGCGGTTCCAACGCCATGGGCCTGTTCCATCCGTTCCTCGACGACAAGAGTGTGGAGATCATCGGCGTTGAAGCGGCCGGTTACGGCATCGAGACCGGTAAGCACGCGGCCAGCCTCAACGGCGGCGTACCGGGCGTGCTGCACGGCAACCGCACCTTCCTGCTGCAGGACGACGATGGCCAGATCATCGACGCCCACTCGATCTCCGCTGGCCTGGACTACCCGGGCATCGGCCCGGAACACGCCTGGTTGCATGACATCGGCCGCGTTCAGTACACCTCGGTGACCGACGACGAAGCCCTGGCTGCCTTCCACCAGTGCTGCCGCCTGGAAGGGATCATTCCCGCGCTGGAAAGCGCCCACGCCCTGGCCGAAGTGTTCAAGCGCGCACCGAACCTGCCGAAGGATCACCTGATGGTGGTCAACCTGTCGGGCCGTGGCGACAAAGACATGCAGACCGTGATGCACCATATGGAACAGTCTTCGCAGGAGAAACACTAATGAGCCGCCTGCAAACCCGCTTTGCCGAGCTGAAAGAGCAAAACCGCGCTGCCCTGGTGACCTTCGTTACCGCTGGCGACCCCGGCTACGACACTTCCCTGGCAATCCTCAAAGGCTTGCCAGCCGCCGGTGCCGACGTGATCGAGCTGGGCATGCCCTTTACCGATCCGATGGCTGATGGTCCGGCGATCCAGCTGGCCAACATCCGTGCCCTGGGTGCCAAGCAGAATCTGGCGAAAACCCTGGAAATGGTTCGCGAGTTCCGCAAGGACAACAACGAAACCCCGCTGGTGCTGATGGGTTACTTCAACCCGATCCACAAGTACGGCGTACCGCGCTTCATCGCCGAAGCCAAGGAAGCCGGCGTCGATGGCCTGATCGTGGTCGACATGCCGCCTGAACATAACGGCGAGCTGTGCGACCCGGCCCAGGCTGCTGGCATCGACTTCATCCGCCTGACCACGCCGACCACCGACGACGCGCGTCTGCCTACCGTTCTGAACGGCAGCTCCGGGTTTGTGTATTACGTGTCCGTGGCCGGTGTGACCGGTGCCGGCGCGGCGACCCTGGAACACGTCGAAGAGGCGGTGGCTCGTCTGCGTCGCCATACCGATCTGCCAATCAGCATCGGTTTCGGCATCCGTACACCGGAGCAAGCGGCGAACATCGCGCGTCTGGCCGACGGTGTGGTGGTGGGTTCGGCGCTGATCGATCAGATCGCCAATGCGCAGACGCCGGACCAGGCGGTCGATGGTGTTCTGAGCCTGTGCTCGGCACTGGCCGACGGCGTACGCAAGGCCCGTGTCAGCTGAGAGTGATCGAAAAACCTGTAGGAGCGAGCTTGAACGCGATGGACGTCAACGCTGACGTTGGGCAGCTGACACCCCGCGGCGTTATCGAGTGCATCGCGAGCAAGCTCGCTCCTACAGGAATCATGTTGAATCTGTGGAAATTCACGTGAAGCGATGAGTAAAACCATCCGAAAATCGAGGAAGCATCCCACACCTTTTTAAGGTTGGCCGTCGGAAGCGCGGGGCGTAGCGTGGTGACTCCAAACATGACAAGGAGAAACACCATGCTTGATGTCAACGACTCACCTGATGGATCAGAAACCGACAGCACACCGGCCTACCTCTCCACCCCCTCCAGAAAACTCCATCCGGCGGTCGATCGTGCGCTGGATTTCTACCTGAAACCGACCACGCCGCGCAGGGCCGGGGCCCAGTCCCTGGGCGCCATTTTTGTGGTGGCGCCCGACGTCGACAACGAAACCCTGCTGGCCCACGCCTGTGAGTCGCTGGCGTCGGCCAGTGTGATGGCGAGTGAATTCGCCAGCTCCCTGGAAGGTTGCAATCGCAACACGATGCTGGCCTTGCAGCAGGTGATCATGCTGGGAGAACTGGCGATCAATCGGGTGCTGGACAACATGAACCCGTCGTAAAGAAGGTCGCTACGACTGTGACTTGGTAGTCATCAGCGTCAAAAAGTAGTCCATCTTCTTCTAACTCAACTCGATAGTGGCATTAGCGTGCCAAGTCGTTACACTGCGCCGGCCGTTCATTTTTCTCTTGAGGCTTGCGCATGAAATTTCGTTTTCTGCTGTGGATGCTGGGTTTGTTGATGGGCAAGGCCAGCCGGACCAATCCGGCATTCCAGCAGCAGTTGGGTGACAAGGAGTTGGTGTTTCAATTGCAGACGCTGGACGGCAAGGTGGCGCGGCATTTCCGGGTGAAGGATCAGCGCATCACCAGCAAGGCCGGGGTGTATGCCGAGCCTGCCTTTGCCATTGCCTTCAAGGACGCGGGGTATGGCTTTGCCACGATGCAGGCGAAGAACAAGCAACTGGCGTTCATGACGGGGATTCAGGACAAGTCGATTCAGATCAAGGGCAACCCGGCACTGGTGATCTGGTTCCAGGGGTTGACCAAGTATTTGAAGCCGAAGAAGGCCAAGCCGAAGGCTTGAGGCGGTCAGGGCGACCGGGGTGAACTCATCGCGAGCAGGCTCGCTCCCACAGGATTCAGGTGTTCCTTGTGGGAGCGAGCCTGCTCGCGATTGCTTTTAGCTCTGGGAAAACTGCGACGCCAGTTCGCGCAACAACACCTCGGCCTCAAGCACCTTGCTGACCACGTCGTTGGCCTTTTCGCGGCTCAAGCCCAGGCGTTCCAGCAAGGCATCGGGAATGTCCTCATCCGGGCCCGAGCCGATACCGTGGCTGCGCAGCAGGCGCACCGACAGGCACACCAGGTTCGGGTACTCGGCGAACGCGCCGTCGTAGTTCGGATCGTGCTGGAAGCGCAGCGCAGTGGCCAGCTCCTCGGGCATGTCCCAGAAACGCATCAGCCACGAACCGATCTGCTCACGGCTGATACCCAGCAGATGCTGCTCGATGTAGCTGTGGCACAGGTGTGGGTTGACCTCCAGATGACGGCAGATCAGCGAGAAATGTGGCGGGAACACGTGAGCCAGCAGCAGGTACCCGAAGTTGTGCAGCAGGCCCGCCAGATAGGTCAGACCGGCTTCCGGGCGCTGGGCGCGCGGCATGGCGCGAGTCAGGCCTTCGATAACGGCGGCGGTGTAGATCGATTGCTGCCAATACGGCGTGCTGTGTTGCGGACGATCCTTGGGCAGGCTCAGGGTTTTGCCCAGGGCCAGGCCCAGCGCCAGGTTGATCACCAGGTCGAAACCCAGCACCCGCACGATGGCATCTTCCACCGAACGGATCTTGCCTGGCGAGGCGTAATACGGCGACGCTGCCCAGCTCACCACCTGCGCGGCCAGGGCCGGGTCGGTTTCGACTACACCGGTGATGTCGTCGATGGTGGCGTTGGGGTCGACGCGCAGCTTGATGATTTTTTGAGCGGTTTCGGCCAGCGGCGGAATTTCGATAGTCGCTTCCAGGCGCTGCTGAATGCGCCGTGCGGTGAACGCCTGGACCGCCTGGGTGATTTCCTCGCGGTCGTCATCGGGACGATCGAGGTTCGGACGAATGCTGCTCAGCGGCTCGCCGAAGTTGGCCGCGCTGGCTTTGCTGAGCATGGACTTGAAGGCTTCGCTGGAGATTTCCAGCAGCACTTCAGGCTCTCCCGAATTGACCAGCACCTTCGGCTCGCGCAGCAGGCTTTCGTCATACAGGCACGGGGAGCTGGTGAGGGCCGGCAGACCCGGCAGCAGGCTGAGGTTGTGCTTGCCGAGCATCTTGACCAGGCGCTCGGTCGACACCGCCGTCAGGCGGCGGCCGGTGAGTTCGGTGAGGCGATTGAGGTCGAGCAACTGGCTCTGCGGGAACAGCACCATCAGCGAGCCGACAGCGTCATCGAGCAGTACGGCCTGGACCTTGCGCGCCGGATTCAATCCGTGATGGTCGAGCACTTCTTCATAGGCAATGCCCAACTTTTCCAGCAGCATCCGAATGACCGACGGAGTGTGCGGAGTAGCGGGTGCAAGGGCTGCTTCGGTCATGGTCTGTATCCGTACTTAAACAATGGCAGGAGTATAACCAGCTTGCTCATGCCCATCCTCCAGAAACTGAGACGGTGCTCACACTTGTCCATATTGCTGTCCGTGGCGCAGCCAGCGGTCGAGTAATGGGCTCACGTGCTCCGGCCAGCGTTCGAGCAAGGCTTGAGCGGCGTCGCGTACCGCGGGCAGCAGGTCGGCGTCGCGCATCAGGTCGGCGACCTTGAATTGAAGCAGACCGGTCTGCCGCGTGCCGAGCATTTCGCCGGGGCCGCGCAGCTCGAGGTCTTTTTCGGCGATGACAAAACCGTCGTTTGTTTCGCGCATGATACCCAGACGCTGACGGCCGATCTGTGACAGCGGCGGATGATAGAGCAGCACGCAATGGCTGGCCGCGCTGCCCCGTCCGACTCGACCGCGCAACTGGTGCAGTTGCGCCAGGCCCAGGCGTTCCGGGTTTTCGATGATCATCAGGCTGGCGTTGGGAACGTCCACGCCGACCTCGATCACGGTGGTCGCCACCAACAACTGCAGGTTGCCGGCCTTGAATTCGGCCATGACCGCGGCTTTTTCAGCAGGCTTCATGCGGCCGTGGATCAAGCCGACCTTCAACTCACCCAAGGCGGCGGTCAGATCTTCATAAGTGGTTTCGGCGGCCTGGCAGGTCAGCTCTTCCGATTCTTCGATCAGCGTGCACACCCAGTAGGCCTGACGCCCTTCGGCACAGGCGCTGCGCACCCGCTCGATGACTTCTACGCGACGGGTGTCGGTGATCAACACGGTGTTGACCGGCGTCCGGCCAGGGGGCAGTTCGTCGAGGATCGAGGTGTCGAGGTCGGCGTAGGCGCTCATGGCCAGGGTGCGCGGGATCGGCGTGGCGGTCATGATCAGCTGGTGCGGGCACATGCGTCCGCCGACACCTTTCTGGCGCAAGGCGAGCCGCTGCTGCACACCGAAGCGGTGCTGCTCGTCGATGATCACCAGCGCCAGGTTCTTGAATTGCACCTCGTCCTGAAACAGCGCGTGGGTGCCCACCACCATCGGTGTGCCACCGGCGATCTGTTCCAGTGCGGCCGCGCGGTTCTTGCCCTTGAGCTTGCCGGCCAGCCACGCCACTTCAATGCCCAGCGGTTCGAGCCAGCGCTTGAAGGTGATGAAATGCTGTTCGGCGAGAATCTCGGTGGGCGCCATCAGCGCCACTTGATAGCCAGCTTCCAGAGCCTGCAGAGCGGCCAGGGCGGCGACCACGGTCTTGCCCGCGCCAACGTCACCCTGAATCAGCCGCAGCATGGGTTCGTGCTGGCTCAGGTCGTAAGCGATTTCGTTGCCGACCCTTTGCTGAGCGCCAGTGGGGTTGAAACCCAGATTGGCCAGGTACCAGGCCGGCAACTGCTTGGCCTTGGGCATGGCCGGTGCGCGTAGCGAACGCATGCTTTCGCGCAGGCGCTGTTGGGAAAGCTGGTGAGTCAGCAATTCTTCGAAGGCCAGGCGGTGCTGGGCCCAGTGATGACCGAGCGCCAGTTCGTCGACATCGGCGTCGGCCGGCGGGTGATGCAGGTAACGAATCGCATCGGCCAGGGGCGCCAATTGATAATCCCGTGCCAGTTCGGTCGGCAGCCAATCGGGCAGACTGGTGGGGCCGAGCATGGTCAGGGTCTGCATGCACAGTTGACGCAGACGTTGCTGGGTCAGGCCCTCGGTGAGTGGATAAACCGGGGTCAGGGTTTCATCTACCGGCGGAGGCTCGTCACCGGTGATGGCGCGGTATTCCGGGTGGTAGATCTCGAGTCCCGAGGCGCCTGGTCGTGCTTCGCCATAACAGCGTACCCGCGTACCGCGCTTGAGGCCTTCCTTTTGCGCGTTACTGAAATGGTAAAAGCGCAGGCTCAGCCCGCCGGTGCCATCCTGCAGGCGCACGACGAGGCTGCGACGACGGCCCATCACCACGTCGGCACCACTGACAGTGCCTTCGATCACCGCATCCTGCCCTGGACGCAGCGCGCCGATCGGTACCACGCGGGTGCGATCCTGATAGCGCAGCGGCAAGTGGAACAGCACGTCCTGGAGGTTTTCCAGGCCGACTTTGGCCAGTTTCTCGGCCATGGCTTCGCCGACACCCTTGAGTGCCGTCACCGACACTTGCGACAACTCGGTCATGACGCTTGCTTAGCCCGCCACCACCTGCGCGGATGGCTTGGCCACCGAGCACAGGCGAATGGAGTCCGCGAGAATTTCAATGGCTTTGGGTCGTGGGAAGCTGGCGCGCCAGGCGATCGCGACCGTGCGATATGGCGTTGGCGGTGTAAGCGGTCGGACTTCGATCACGCCAGGGGCATAGTGATGACTGTCCACCGCCGACAACGGCAGGATCGAAATACCCAGGCCGGACGCGACCATGTGGCGAATGGTTTCCAGGGAGCTGGATTCCACCGTGGTGTGCTTGGCGCCGTCGTTACCCTTGGTCAGGGTCGGGCAGGCTTCCAGCACTTGATCGCGGAAGCAGTGGCCTTCACCGAGCAGCAGCAGGCTCTTGTCATTGAGCAGATTAGCGTCGATCGTTTCCTTTTGCGTCCATGGGTGCTGGGCGGGCATCAGGACGTAGAACGGCTCGTCGTAGAGCTGCAGGGTCAGCACGTCGGCTTCGTTGAACGGCAGGGCGATGATGATCGCGTCGAGTTCACCGTTGCGCAGCTTGTCGCGCAGCACGTGGGTGAAGTTTTCTTCGATGTACAACGGCATCTGCGGGGCGACCCGGTGCAGTTGTGGAATCAGATGGGGAAACAGATAAGGGCCGACGGTGTAGATCGCGCCGACTTTCAGCGGGGCGGTCAGCTG
Organism: Pseudomonas sp. SDO55104_S430; assembly: GCF_054070595.1. Taxonomy (NCBI): domain Bacteria; kingdom Pseudomonadati; phylum Pseudomonadota; class Gammaproteobacteria; order Pseudomonadales; family Pseudomonadaceae; genus Pseudomonas; species Pseudomonas sp. SDO55104_S430. Next base: position 13,852 of record NZ_JBSVXG010000059.1, read on the forward strand.
GTTCTTGCCGGCCTGAGCCAGTTCGCGGATGCCCTGGGCCTGCTCCAGCACCTTTTGTGCCTGGGCCACGATGCCTTCGCCGACCGGGGTCAGGCGCACGGCGCTTTTGCTGCGCTCGAAAATCAGCACACCGAGTTCGTCTTCAAGCTTTTTCACGCCCACCGACAAGGTCGGCTGACTGACGTGGCAACGCTCGGCCGCGTGGCCGAAGTGCTGCTCTTGGGCGAGGGTAACGATGTAGCGTAATTCTGTGAGAGTCATAGCAAGCGTCCATGAAGATGCGGGCCAAGCATACCGGCTGCAATCGATAGACGCACGTTATCAGAGAGCGTGTGTCGGGCGACACCGGGCAATGCGTGTTTGCCGCTGGCAGATACGCAAAAGGCACCTTTCGGTGCCTTTCGGAATGACCAATACCCCATTGTGGGAGCGAGCCTGCTCGCGATAGCGGTTTTCCAGTCAACGATGAGGTCGAATGTGACGGCCTCATCGCGAGCAGGCTCGCTCCCACAAGGGGTCTGCTTATCGCCGGCGGTTTTCCAGCGAGTAAACAAACGGCGCAACGATTTCGATGGAGCCGTTGGTGAGCATGTCAGCCGGTGGTTTCGGCAGCGGCTGGGCGCGGCGGATCATTTCCAGGGTGGCCCGGTCCAGATCGGCGGTACCGGAAGGCCCTACCAATTCATACGACAGGACGTTGCCCTGGGCATCCACCACGAAGCGCAGGCGGTTGGTGCCTTGCTTGCCGCGGGCTTGAGCACTGGCCGGGTACTTTTTGTACTTGGCCAAATGCGCGAGCAGCGTACCTTCCCAGCTGGCTTTCGCCGCCACTTGAGCCGCTGACGGACCCGGTACCGGCTGAGCGGATTTCTCGGTCGGTGCGGGTGTCGGTGGGGCTTCGCTCGGTTTGGCTTCCGAAGGCTTTTCCTTCGGCGGCTCCGGCTTCTTCTCCACAGGCTTGGGCGGTTGCGGCTTGGGCTTTGGCTTGACCGGCTTGGGCACGGCAATCTCGGCCTTCGGCGCTTCAGCGAGCTTCGGAATCGGCAGTTCTTCAACCGGAGCCGGAGGCTGCGGCGGGGTGACGACCTTCGGCGGTGCAGGCGGTGGCGGGGCTGGAACCGGTGCCAGCTCGACCATCATTGCCTGGGGTGGCAATTCGATGGGCGGACGGGCGGTCCAGTTCACGGCCAGCGCAATGGCCAGCGCGTGAACACCCAGCACAATGGCCAGGCTACCGCTGTAACGCGTCAGCTTATGGCGCGTCGTGATCATTTCTTGACTGCCGACTCGAGGCCAACCAAACCGACCTTCAGGTAACCGGCCGAGCGCAGGTTGTCCATCACGCTCATCAGGTCGCCGTAATCCACGCCTTTGTCGGCCTGGAAGAAGATCGTCGTGTCTTTCTTGCCCTGGGTCTTGGCGTCGAGTGTGGCGCCGAGTGCTTCGGCCTTCACTTCGTCATCGCCCAGGTACAGGCGCTGGTCAGCCTTGACGCTGAGGAACACCGGTTTCTCCGGCCGCGGCGCCGGTTTGGCGGTGGACGCCGGCAGGTCGACCTTGATGTCCACGGTGGCCAGCGGGGCGGCCACCATGAAGATGATCAGCAACACCAACATGACGTCGATGAACGGCGTGACGTTGATTTCGTGGTTTTCGGACAGATCGTCGTCTGCCCCTTCTTTCAAATGCAGGCCCATGGCCGATTACCCCACTTTCACCATGTGCGGTTGCGAGCTGCGCTCAGGCTGGTGGTCGAGGTCACGGCTGACCAGCAGCAGGACTTCTGCCGATGCGTCGGCCACTTGAGCCTTGTAACCGGTGATGGAGCGGGCGAACACGTTGTAGATGACCACCGCAGGAATCGCCGCCACCAGGCCCAGGGCCGTTGCCAGCAGCGCTTCAGCGATACCGGGCGCTACGACAGCGAGGTTGGTGGTCTGGGTTTTGGCGATGCCGATGAAGCTGTTCATGATGCCCCAGACGGTACCGAACAGACCGACGAACGGCGCGGTGGAACCGATGGTGGCGAGCACGCCGGTGCCGCTGCTCATGCTGCGACCGGCGGCCGCAACCAGGCGTTCCAGACGGAAGCTGACGCGCTCCTTGATGCCTTCTTTTTCACGGGCGCTGGCCGACAGGTGCATTTCTTCCAGGGCGTCGTGCACCAGCAGGTTGGCCAGGGTGCCTGGCTTGGTGGCGCTGGCGCTGGCTTCCTTGAGGGTCGCGGCCTTTTTCAGGTGGACGATCTCGGTGCGCAGACGACGCTTGGCGCCCATCAGCTCAAGGCCCTTGGCGATCCAGATGGTCCAGGTGATGATCGAGGCGATGGCCAGGCCGATCATCACGGTCTTCACGACGACGTCGGCGTTCTGGTACATGCCCCACGGCGACAGGTCATGGGCCATGCCCAGGGTGTTGTCGGCTTCGAGGACTTCAGGAACGTCTTCTCCGAGGGCTTCTGGCGCAGGTACTGCCTGTGCAGGATCGGTCGCGGCGGGAGCAGCAGGTGCGGCGTGGTCAGCCGGCGCCGCGGCGGTGGCGGCCGGAGTGGCCGGCGCTTGTGCGTCAGCGAAAGCGGCAACCGGTGCCAGCATCAGGCTGAGAAGCAGGGCGGCCACAGCGCTCCAGGCGCGAGGTCGTTTGGTTGGCGAAGCGAGGGTTTGGGTGCGTGTCATGCTGGCCGGACCTGAGAAAAGAAAAACGATGATGCTCTTCCAGTCCTCGTAAGGCCGAGAGCAAAAGTGGCGCGTATTATTGCAAGTAATTCTTGTTAACAAAAGTAATAGAGTATCTTTTTTTCCTGCATTGCTGGCCGCTCGTCCATTGCCAGCGCTAGTCTGTGCGTTTCCATAGGGAGTTTTCTGATGTCCGCGCCTTCTGTTTTGATCGCCGGTTGCGGTGATGTCGGTAGTCGACTGGCCACTCAATTGCTGGCCGGGGGCTGGGAGGTTCACGGCCTGCGGCGCGATGTTTCGCGCTTGCCCGATGGGGTGATCGGCGTAGCCGGCGACCTGTTCAACAAGGAATGCCCGGCGACCTGGCCGATCGGCGCGGTGGATTACCTGGTGTACTGCGCGGCGGCCACCGATCACGACGAGGCCGGTTACCGCGCGGCCTATGTCGAGGGTTTGCGGCACGTGCTGGAGTGGCTGGACGACTACGGGCAGGTACCCAGTCGCCTGCTGTTCGTTTCCAGCAGCAGTGTTTACGGCCAGCAGCAGGGCGAGTGGGTCGACGAGACATCGCCGACGGTGGCGTCAGGTTATTCCGGGCAGGTGATGCTCGAAGCCGAGCAGATTGCGCTGGATAGCGGCATCCCGGCCAGCATCGTGCGTTTGACCGGCATATACGGTCCGGGGCGTGAGTGGCTGCTGACCCAGGTCCGCCGGGGTTATCGCGTGGCGGTCGATCCGCCGCTGTATGCCAACCGGATTCACGCCGATGACGCGGCGGGCTTGCTGGCGTGCCTGCTGGAAGCGGATCGCCGGGGCGTGGCGCTGGATGATGTCTATATCGGTGTCGACGACGCGCCGGCAGCGCTGGCGGATGTGGTGGGCTGGTTGCGTGAGTACATGGGTGTGACGGAGTGGGCGGATGACGCCAGCGTGCGTCGCACCGGCAGCAAGCGTTGCAGCAATGCCCGGGCGAAGGCGTTGGGTTGGGAGCCTAGGTATCCAAGTTTCCGCGAGGGGTATGCGGCGATTCTCGAAGGGCGCTGCTGAATCTCCAGCGCCACAAAACAAATGTGGGAGCGGCGGTGCGACGATTCGACTTGCTCGCGAAGAGGGAGTGTCAGTCGACATTGATGTTGTCTGACACGCCGCATTCGCGAGCAAGCCGCTCCCACATTGTTTAAGTGTGAATTACTGTTTTTCCAGCAACCACTTACGATCACCCGGCGTGAACTGCGGCATTTCATCCGCCAATGCAGTGTTCACAGCCTGGAAGATTTCCAGTTCCTTGCCTTTGCGGGCAAAGATCCACGGATTGCCCTGGCCATTGAGTTGCAGCCACATATTGTCGTTGCCGCCACTCATCGAGGCGCAATCGCCAGCCAGGCACAACGCGTAGCGATCTGCGCCCTGCAGGCCGATCACCTGGCCATCGGCCTGAAATTGCACGGTGCTGCCTTCGCCGGGACCACTGACAACTTTCCAGCTGCCGCCCATATAGGCCGAGTACAACGCACGTTCAAAACTGGCACCGATCGGTGCGCCATCCGGCACCGGAATCAGCGCGCGATCGAAGACCTGGGCAGGTTCGTTTTCAGTCGCGGCCTGGCTCAGTTGTTTGCCGTCGCGCTTCAGTTCGCTGCCGGAACTGCCATAAAAGTCGATTTTCCAGGCGCCGGACTCATCGCCCGACAGCTTGCCGTCGACATTTTCAAAACCATTGGTATAACGGGCCTGACCGGCCTTGGTGTTGACGTCCCATTCCAGGTTCGGGCCATAGGCCTGGAGCGCTTCGCGCAGGGGAACGCCTTTGGAGGCTGCATCGATCGCCACCTGATTGATCCAGGTGCCGCTGATATCACGATCGGCAGGGTCGCTGGCACAACCGCCCAGGAGCAGGGCGAGCAGCGGGAGAACAAGCGCTTTGCGCATGGTGGAATCCTTTCAAGCATTACTTACAGCAGTGCGGTGGCGCAGCCAGAGGGCTGCGCCGGACACATTACTCGATGACCAGGATGGCATCCATTTCAACCTGCGAACCCTTTGGCAGGGCTGCTACGCCGATGGCGGCGCGGGCTGGGTAAGGCTGTTCGAAGTACTTGCCCATGATCTCGTTGACCTTGGCGAAGTGGCTCAGGTCGGTGAGGAAAATGTTCAGCTTGACGATGTCCTTGAACGAACCGCCGGCGGCTTCGGCTACAGCCTTGAGGTTCTCGAAAACCTGGACGGTCTGGGCTTCGAAGCCTTCAACCAGTTCCATGGTCTTTGGGTCCAGAGGAATCTGACCGGACATGTAAACGGTGTTGCCAGCCTTGATCGCCTGGGAGTAAGTACCGATGGCGGCCGGGGCTTTGTCGCTGGTGATAACAGTCTTGGTCATGAATGACTCCTTGATGAATGGATTACGCGCGCATGCGGGTGATGCGGATCACCCCGGTCAGGGCGCGCAGTTTCTTGATCACGCGGGCCAGGTGCACACGGTCGTGGACGCTGACCACCAGTTGGACGACGCTGATGCGGCCATCGCGCTCGTCCATGCTGATTTTCTCGATGTTGCCGTCCGCCGCGTTGACGCTGCTGGCAAGCAGGGCGATCAGGCCGCGCTGGTGTTCCAGCTCGACGCGCAGTTCGACATTGAATTCGCCGGTGACATCCTTGGCCCACGAGAGCTGGATGCATTTTTCCGGGTTGTGGCGGATTTCGCTGATGTTGCGGCAGTTGTCCAGGTGAACAACCATGCCTTTGCCCGCGGACAGGTGGCCGACAATCGGGTCGCCGGGGATCGGCGTGCAGCACTTGGCGTAACTGAGCACCAGGCCTTCGGTTCCGCGAATCGCCAGCGGACCTTCCGGACTCGGCAGCTGTTCGCCTTCGCCGAGCAGCCGGCGCGCCACCACATAGGCCATGCGATTGCCCAGGCCGATGTCTTCGAGCAGATCTTCGGCCAGTTCGAGGCGATACTCGGCGAGGATGGCCTTGATGCGCTCGGCCGGGATTTTCTCCAGCGAGCTGTCGAAGCCGTTAAGGACTTTGTTCAGCAGGCGCTCGCCGAGGCTGACGGATTCGGAGCGGCGTTGCAGTTTCAGCGCATGGCGGATGTGCGTACGCGCCTTGCCGGTGACCACAAAGTTGAGCCACGCCGGATTCGGGCGCGCGCCCGGAGCGCTGACGATCTCGACCGTGGAGCCGCTTTGCAGCGGTTCGGACAGCGGCGCGAGACGGCGGTTGATCCGGCAGGCGATGCAGCTGTTGCCCACGTCGGTGTGCACCGCGTAAGCGAAGTCGACCGCCGTGGAGCCTTTGGGCAGCTCCATGATCCGGCCTTTGGGCGTGAACACGTAGACCTCGTCCGGGAACAGGTCGATCTTCACGCTTTCGATGAATTCCAGCGAGTTGCCGGCGCGTTGCTGCATTTCCAGCACGCCCTTGACCCATTGGCGGGCGCGGGCGTGAGTGCCTTTTGGCTGCTCGTCGCCGCTGGATTTGTACAGCCAGTGGGCGGCAATGCCGTTGTTGGCCATCTCTTCCATTTCACGGGTGCGGATCTGGATCTCGATCGGAACCCCGTGCATGCCGAAAAGTGTGGTGTGCAGCGACTGATAGCCGTTGGCCTTGGGAATCGCGATGTAATCCTTGAAGCGACCCGGCAACGGTTTGTACAAATTATGTACGGCGCCCAGCACGCGGTAGCAGGTATCGACCTTGTCGACGATGATCCGGAACGCGTAGACGTCCATGATCTCGTTGAAGGCCCGACGCTTGCCGCGCATTTTCTTGTAGATGCCGTAGAGGTGTTTCTGGCGACCGCTGACCTCGCCCTGGATGCCGTCGACGGCCAGGCAGTGGCTGAGGGATTCCTCGATCTTGTTGACGATTTCCTTGCGGTTGCCCCGGGCGCGTTTGACGGCCTGGTAGATCCGTGCGGAACGCATCGGGTGCATGGCCTTGAAGCCAAGGTCTTCGAATTCTATGCGGATGGCGTGCATGCCCAGCCGGTTGGCAATAGGAGCATAGATTTCCAGGGTTTCCTTGGCGATGCGCCGGCGTTTTTCGCCGGACAGCACTTCCAGCGTGCGCATGTTGTGCAGACGGTCGGCCAGCTTGACCAGGATCACGCGAATGTCGCGCGCCATGGCCATGGCCATTTTCTGGAAGTTTTCGGCTTGTGCTTCGGCCTTGGTCTCGAAGTTCATCTGGGTCAGTTTGCTGACCCCGTCGACCAGTTCGGCCACGGTTTCGCCGAACTGCGCTTGCAGCGCTTCCTTGGCGATACCGGTGTCTTCGATCACGTCATGCAGCATGGCTGCCATCAGGCTCTGATGGTCCATATGCATGTCGGCAAGAATGTTCGCAACCGCGAGTGGGTGCGTGACGTACGCCTCGCCGCTGCGACGGCGTTGACCGTCATGGGCTTGTTCGGCGTAGAAATACGCTCGGCGGACCAGGTTGACCTGGTCTTTGCCGAGGTAGGTCGATAAGCGATCGGCGAGGGCGTCTATGCTCGGCATGATGTCTCCCGCCGTAAGCTGTTATCCCGCGCCGTGCTACGTCGACCAGGCATAGGCTTAAACGGCCTCGTTGGACTCGTCCTCGAACGCAGCGAAAAGCGGTTCGTCTTCAACGATTTCAGCTTCAGCGATAGCGGCGTAGTCGATCAGGCCTTCAGCGATTTCACGCAGGGCTACAACGGTAGGCTTGTCGTTTTCCCATGCCACTTTCGGCTCTTTGCCGCCGGTGGCCAGTTGACGGGCACGCTTGGTAGAGAGCATGACCAGCTCAAAGCGGTTATCCACGTGTTCTAGGCAGTCTTCAACGGTTACGCGGGCCATGGTCTTCCTCGTAGCAAATGCAATATGCGCGCTGCCCGGATGGGCGAGCGGACTCGACAGTTTAAAAAATCACCAGCGATTAGGGAAGCGCTGATTTTTTGATCAAGCCCTTCAACGCGCTGCAAGTGCCAATGTAAAGCCCTCGCAGCGGTTTTGGGAAGAGCGGATCAGTCCAACAATTCAGCCAGCAATTTGCCGTGACGCTGTTGCTGACGCTTCTGCTGCAGCTGATTGGCACGGAAAATCGCCTTCAGATCGTGCAGGGCGTGGGCGAAATCGTCGTTGATGATCAGGTAGTCATAGTCGACGTAGTGGCTCATTTCGCTGACCGCTTCGCGCATCCGCCCGTCGATGATCTCGTCGCTGTCCTGACCGCGGTTGGTCAGGCGCTGGTGCAGGGCCTGTAACGACGGCGGCAGAATGAAGATCGAACGGGCCTGCGGCATCAGCTTGCGCACTTGCTCGGCGCCCTGCCAGTCGATTTCCAGAATCAGGTCGTGGCCTTCGTCCAGGGTCTGCTGCAGGTGGCTCTGCGAGGTGCCGTAGAGATTGCCGAAAACTTCGGCGCGCTCGAGGAAGTCGCCGTGCTCGATCATCTTCACGAATTCGCTGCGGTCGACGAAGTGATAGTTCACGCCGTTCACTTCACCTGGGCGCATGGCGCGGGTGGTGTGGGAGATCGAGACGCGGATTTCCGGGACGGCGTCGGTCAGCGCCTTGACCAGGCTGCTTTTGCCCGCGCCCGAAGGGGCGGAAATGATGTACAGGGTGCCGGTGATGTGGGTCATTTCAGGTTTGCCTTACTCAATATTCTGCACTTGTTCGCGCATCTGCTCGATCAACACCTTGAGGTTGACCGCCGCCTGGGTGCTGCGCGGATCGAAGGCCTTGGAGCCCAGTGTGTTGGCTTCGCGGTTGAGCTCCTGCATCAGGAAGTCCAGGCGTCGCCCGGCCGCGCCACCGGATTTGAGCACCCGGCGAACTTCGATGATGTGAGTGCTCAGGCGGTCCAGTTCTTCGGCGACGTCGCTCTTTTGCGCGAGCATGACCATTTCCTGCTCAAGGCGCTGCGGGTCCATTTCGGCCTTCATGTCGGCAAAACGGTCGAGCACTTTCTGGCGCTGGGTGGCGAGCATCTGCGGAACCAGTTCGCGCAGGGTGACCACGTCGGCCTCGATGGCGGTCAGGCGATCGTCGATCAATCGGGCCAGCTCCGCGCCTTCGCGCTCGCGGCCGGCCTTGAGTTCCTTCAGGCCTTGGTTGAACAGTGCCAGCGCTTCGGCGTTCAGGGCTTGCGGGTCGGTAGCGTCGCCCACCAGCACGCCAGGCCAGGCCAGGACTTCCAGGGGATTGAGGGCGGCGGGATTCTTGATCAGGCTGGCGATGGTCTCGGCCGCTGCGACCAATTGTGCGGCGCGGACCTGGTCCACTTGCAGCGGCTTGCCGGTGTTTTCCTCGGTGAAGCGCAGGGTGCACTCGAGCTTGCCCCGGGACACGCCCTGGCGCAGGGCTTCGCGAACGGCGCCCTCGAGATCGCGGAAGGTCTCCGGCAGGCGCACGTGGGGCTCCAGGTAGCGGCTGTTGACCGAGCGCAGTTCCCAGCTCAGGGTGCCCTGGACGCCGGCTTTCTCGACGCGGGCGAAGGCGGTCATGCTGTGCACCATGGAGGTACCTCGCAATGCAGATCGGCCAGAACCAGAGGTTCCGGGAATCCGATATCAATGAATTAAAGCCGACTGGCAGCAAAGGCGCAGGATTGTAGCGCAGAGCGGCGGATGCCCCCAAACACACGAGGTGACAAAGGCCTGCAGCTCGTCGGCGACGGGCTGTTCAGAGCCTTTGCTCGTCGGAGGAATTTTTTTAGAAGTGCCCAGCGATGGCTGGCGGCTCTATAATGCCCGCAGTTTTCCGTCCCCCGTACAGGTATCCCTTATGAAACGTCCAAGTGGTCGCGCTGCCGATCAGCTCCGCTCGATCCGCATTACCCGCAACTACACCAAACACGCCGAGGGTTCTGTACTGGTCGAGTTCGGTGATACCAAGGTCATCTGCACCGTCAGCGTCGAAAATGGCGTGCCACGGTTCCTCAAAGGCCAGGGCCAGGGTTGGCTAACCGCCGAGTACGGCATGCTGCCGCGCGCCACCGGCGAGCGTAACCAGCGTGAAGCGAGCCGCGGCAAGCAAGGCGGCCGTACCCTGGAAATCCAGCGTCTGATCGGTCGTTCCCTGCGCGCTGCGCTGGACATGTCCAAGCTGGGCGACGTCACCTTGTACGTCGATTGCGACGTGATCCAGGCTGATGGCGGCACCCGCACTGCGTCGATCACCGGTGCCATGGTTGCGCTGGTCGATGCCCTGAAAGTGATCAAGAAGCGCGGCGGCCTGAAAGGCGGCGACCCGCTCAAGCAAATGATCGGTGCCGTTTCCGTTGGCATGTACCAGGGTGAAGCGGTGCTCGACCTCGACTATCTTGAGGATTCGGCTGCCGAGACCGACCTGAACGTGGTGATGACCAGCACCGGCGGCTTCATCGAAGTTCAGGGCACCGCCGAAGGCGCGCCGTTCCAGCCTGAAGAGCTGAACGCCATGCTGGAACTGGCAAAGAAAGGCATGAACGAAATCTTCGATCTGCAAAAGGCTGCACTGGCTGACTGATCGGATCATCACAGGCAAGGAGGACGCCATGAGTGACGAGCAACAACTGCTTCCCACCCCGAGCAAAGAAGTCCGGCAGTGGGCGATGTTCTGTCACTTGTCCGCCTTGCTGGGGATCTGGATTCCGTTCGGTACGCTGATCGGCCCGCTGATCCTGTGGCAAATGAAGCGCGAGATGGACCCGTTCATCGATGCCCAGGGCAAGGAAGCGCTGAATTTCCAGATCACCGTCGCCATCGCTTCGGCCATCAGCTTCCTGCTGATGGTGGTGATCATCGGCTTCTTCCTGTTTGGCTTGATCGCCATTGGTGCGCTGGTGCTGACGATCATTGCCGGGGTGAAGGCCAATGACGGGCTGCCTTACCGGTATCCGTTCACCTGGCGGGTGATCAAATAACGATCACTGCTGTGGTATTTGTGGGAGCGAGCCTGCTCGCGATGGTGGATCAACCGCACAGGTGTCCACCGACACTCCACCGCGAGCAGGCTCGCTCCCACAGTTCAAGAAATCAGCGCCCACAAAAAAGCCGACAGTGATGTCGGCTTTTTTGTGTCTGCAAAACGCTTAGATGGTCAGCGTCCAGTCGTAGTCCACGATCAGCGGCGCGTGCTGCGAGAAGCGTGGCTGACGTGGCAGGCGTGCGCTGCGTACGAAGCGGCGCAGGCCTGGCGTCAGGATCTGGTAGTCGAACCGCCAGCCCAGGTTGAGCATTTCGGCCTGTTCGGTGTCCGGCCACCAGCTGTACTGGTCGCCTTCACGGCTGACTTCGCGCAGGGCATCGACGTAGCCCATGTTGCCGACAATCTCGTCCATCCAGGCACGTTCAGGTGCCAGGAAGCCCGGAGATTGCTGGCTGTCGCGCCAGTTCTTGATGTCGAGCTTCTGTTGCGCCACGTACAGCGAGCCACAATAAATGTACTCGCGGCGTTTGCGCCGTTGTTTGTCCAGGTACTTTCCGAAGTCGTCCATGAGCTTGAACTTCTGGTTCAAGTCCTCATCGCCGTTCATACCCGAAGGAAGCAGCAAGGTTGCAATACTGACTTTGTCGAAATCGGCTTGCAGGTAGCGCCCGTAGCGGTCGGCCGTCTCGAAACCGAGACCGCTGATGACAGCCTTCGGTTGCAACCGCGAGTACAAAGCCACACCACCTTGGGCGGGGACTTCTGCATCGCAGGCATAAAGGAAGTATCCATCCAGTTGGAAGGCTGGATCGTCCAGTTCAAAGGCGGAGGCACGGGTGTCCTGCAGGCAGATGACGTCGGCATTCTGTGCCTGCAGCCAACTGAGCAAACCTCGCTCGACTGCAGCCTGAATACCATTGACGTTCACACTGATGATCCGCATAAATGGCCCCAAAAATCGCGTGCGTGTATGATACACGGCGTCAAGCTATTTAGCTAAATCCGTGGTATTTGGGGTTTTTTTCATGCAAGCGTATCAGCGCGATTTCATTCGTTTTGCCATCGATCGCGGCGTTTTGCGCTTCGGTGAGTTCACCCTGAAGTCCGGACGCACCAGTCCTTACTTCTTCAACGCCGGCCTGTTCAATTCGGGTTCGGCTCTGGCGCAGCTGGGGCGTTTCTACGCCGCAGCCATTGCCGAAAGCGGCATTCCCTTCGACGTTCTGTTCGGTCCGGCCTACAAGGGCATTCCCCTGGCGGCGACCACTGCAGTGGCGTTGGCCGAGCATCACAACCGTGACCTGCCATGGTGCTTCAACCGCAAGGAAGCCAAGGCCCACGGCGAAGGCGGCAGCCTGGTTGGCGCACCGCTGACAGGCGAAGTGCTGATCATCGACGACGTGATCACCGCCGGTACCGCGATTCGAGAGGTGATGCAGATCATCGCTTCCCAGGAAGGCGCCAAGGCTGCCGGCGTGCTGATCGCCCTGAACCGTCAGGAGCGTGGCAACGGTGAGCTGTCGGCGATCCAGGAAGTGGAGCGTGACTTCGGCATTCCGGTGATCAGCATCGTTTCGTTGAACCAGGTGCTGGAGTTCCTGGCTGACGATCCGCAGCTCAAGCAACACCTGCCTGCGGTGGAAGCGTATCGCGCGCAGTTCGGCGTCTGATCCCCGACAACTGTAGGAGCGAGCATGCTCGCGATGGACTAAAGAGCACCGCTGGGTGTCAGGTATCCCGCGTCATCGTTAACGACCATCGCGAGCATGCTCGCTCCTACAGGTAATGTGTGGCAAAAAAAGACCCCGCTCGGTCAGGCCGAGCGGGGTCTTTTTGTATGCGCTACCGCTTACGGACGCTTGCGATTGCTGATCAGGGTGCCCACGCCGGTATCGGTGAAGATCTCCAGCAGGATCGCGTTCGGTACGCGACCGTCGATGATCAGCGAGCTGCCCACGCCGCCCTGGACCGCTTCCAGCGCGCAACGGATCTTCGGCAGCATGCCGCCGTAGATGGTGCCGTCGGCGATCAGGGCATCGACCTGCGCAGTGCTCAGGCCGGTCAGCACCTTGCCTTCCTTGTCCATCAGACCGGCGATGTTGGTCAGCAGCATCAGCTTCTCGGCTTTCAGCGCCTCGGCGACTTTGCCGGCCACCAGGTCAGCGTTGATGTTGTACGACTCGCCGTTCTCGCCAACGCCGATCGGTGCGATCACCGGGATGAAATCGCCTTTGACCAGCAGGTTCAGCAGATCGGTGTTGATCCCGACCACTTCGCCGACGTGACCGATGTCGATGATTTCCGGCTGGGTCATGTCCGGGGTCTGGCGGGTGACGGTGAGCTTCTTCGCGCGAATCAGCTCGGCGTCCTTGCCGGTCAGGCCGATGGCGCTGCCGCCATGACGGTTGATCAGGTTGACGATGTCCTTGTTGACCTGACCGCCCAGAACCATCTCCACCACGTCCATGGTCGCGGCGTCGGTGACGCGCATGCCGTCGACGAAATGGCTCTCGATGGACAGGCGCTTGAGCAGATCACCGATTTGCGGGCCGCCGCCGTGAACCACGACCGGGTTGATGCCCACGGCTTTCATCAGCACGATGTCGCGGGCGAAGCCGGTTTTCAGCTCCTCGCTTTCCATCGCGTTGCCGCCGTATTTGATCACCAGTGTCTTGCCGACATAGCGGCGAATGTAAGGCAGCGCTTCGGACAGGACCTTGGCGGTGTTGGCGGCGGCTTCGCGTTCGAGGGTCATTCAGGGCTCCGGGTGAATCAGAACGGTAGTTGGAGATCAGGTGCAACACGCTTCAACTGGACGTGGAAGACGTCCTTGATGCGTTGCAATTCAGCCTCGTCATCGGCCTCGAAGCGCAGTACCAGCACCGGCGTGGTGTTGGAGGCGCGAACCAGGCCCCAGCCTTTGGCATAGTCGACTCGCACGCCGTCAATGGTGGTCAGGTCGGCGCCTGCGCCCCACTGCGCGTCATGCAATGCATCAATGATGCTGAATTTGCTCTCTTCGGTCACATGGATATTGATTTCCGGCGTAGAAATATCGTTCGGGAAGGTCTCGAACAGCTCTTGCGCAGTGGATTTTTCCTTGCTCAGGATCTCCAGCAACCGGGCGGCGCTGTAAATGCCGTCGTCGAAACCGAACCAGCGCTCCTTGAAGAAGATGTGCCCGCTCATTTCGCCGGCCAGCAGGGCGCCGGTTTGCTTCATTTTCTTTTTGATCAACGAATGACCGGTCTTCCACATTAGCGGACGGCCGCCGTATTCCTTGATCAGCGGAGTCAGGCGACGAGTGCACTTAACGTCGAAGATGATTTCCGCGTCCGGGTTGCGCGCCACCACATCACGGGCGAACAGCATCAGCAGGCGATCCGGATAGACGATGCTGCCGGTGTTGGTCACCACGCCCACGCGGTCGCCGTCGCCGTCGAAAGCCAAGCCGATATCGGCCTTGGTTTCCTTGACCTTGGCGATCAGGTCAACGAGGTTTTCAGGCTTGCCCGGGTCCGGGTGATGGTTCGGGAAGTTGCCGTCGACTTCGCAGAACAGCGGGATGACTTCGCAGTTCAACGCTTCGATCAGTTGCGGAGCAATCACGCCGGCGGCGCCGTTGCCGCAGTCCACCACGACTTTCAGGCGACGGGCCAGCTTGATGTCCTGCACGATGGTGGTGGTGTAGCCGTCGAGGATTTCGACTTTGGTGATGCTGCCGTTGCCTTGGCTCAAGTTGTTGGTCTTGAGGCGGTCATGCAGGGCCTGGATCTGTTCGTTGGCCAGGGTGTCGCCGGCGATGACGATCTTGAAACCGTTGTAGTTCGACGGGTTGTGGCTGCCGGTCAGCATCACGCCGGATTTGCCGGCCAGTACGTTGGCGGCGTAGTACAGGGCAGGTGTCGGCACCAGGCCCACGTCGCTGACGTGGCAGCCGCTGTCGGCCAGGCCCTGGATCAATTGCTCGACCAGCTCCGGGCCGGAAAGGCGACCATCACGGCCGACGGAAACGTTCGGTTCATTCTGGGCCAGACTTTGGGCACCGATGGCGCGACCGAGCCAGTAAGCCGTCTCAGCGTTCAGAGATTCCGGGACGGTGCCGCGAATGTCGTAGGCGCGGAAAATACTGTCGGGGAACTTGGGGGCGACGCGGGCGGGGGTGCTCATCTGCGGAAATGCTCCATCTTGAAAGTGGCTGGACCGGCCGGCGAATCACTCGCCGGCCGGCTCAAACTGAAAGGTATGACGGCGTTTTTCCCAGAGAGTTCGTGGTGCGAAAAGGCCATGCCAGCGATGTTGGAGGCTGTTTAACCGGCCAATCCCCTGATTCTGCGCGGTGAAGGTTACATAACAGGGGTAGGCATTTTTACCGGTTAATTGGTGCCGGAGTGGCCGAAACCGCCGGTGCCGCGTTGGGTCTCGACGAACTCCTCGACCATCTCGAAATGCGCCTGGACCACGGGCACAAGCACCAGTTGCGCCAGGCGCTCGCCGACGGCCATGGTGAAGTCGGTCTGGCCGCGGTTCCAGCAGGAAACCATCAGCGGGCCCTGGTAGTCCGAGTCGATCAGGCCGACCAGGTTGCCCAGCACGATGCCGTGCTTATGGCCCAGGCCGGAGCGCGGCAGGATCAGCGCGGCCAGGCTCGGATCGCCGATGTAGACCGACAGCCCGGTGGGGATCAGCACGGTTTCGCCCGGCTTGATCACGATGTCTTGTTCCAGCATGGCGCGCAGATCGAGGCCAGCGGAGCCTGGGGTGGCGTATTGCGGCAGCGGGAATTCGGTACCGATGCGTGGGTCGAGGATCTTGGCTTGCAAAGCGTGCATGTAAATTAAACCTGGTTCAGTCGTTCAGCGATGAAGGTGATCAGCTGGCGAGCAATCTTGCTCTTGCTGGTCTGGGCGAAAAGTGTGGCGTGGAGGTCGCGGTCGATCACGCTGCAGGCGTTCTCTTCGCTGTTGAAGCCGATGCTCGGGTTGGCGACGTCGTTGGCGACGATCAAATCGAGGTTCTTGTCCTTCAACTTGCGGGCAGCGTAGTCGAGCAGGTGTTCGGTTTCAGCGGCGAAACCGACACTGAATGGACGGTCGGGGCGGGTGGCGATGCTGGCCAGGATATCCGGGTTACGGACCATTTGTAGTAACAGGCCGTCGCCGTTCGTAGGATCTTTCTTGAGTTTCTGTGGCGCGATGACTTCCGGACGGTAATCCGCAACTGCTGCCGACGCGATGAACAGGTCGCAAGGGATCGCGGCTTCGCAGGCGGCGAGCATGTCCCGGGCGCTGACCACGTCGATGCGGGTGACGCGATCCGGGGTCGGCAGGTGCACGGGGCCGGTGATCAGGGTCACGCGGGCGCCGGCTTCCACCGCGGCTTCGGCCAGGGCAAAGCCCATCTTTCCGGAGCTGTGGTTGGTGATGTAGCGCACCGGGTCGATGTTTTCCTGGGTCGGGCCGGCGGTGATCAGCACGTGTTTGCCGGTCAGCGCCTGGCGCTTGAAGCAATCGGCGGCGAGCTGGGCCAGGTCGGTGGCCTCGAGCATGCGGCCCAGGCCGACATCGCCGCAGGCCTGGCTGCCGGACGCCGGGCCGAAGACCTTCAGGTCACGGCTTTCAAGGGTTTGCAGGTTGGCCTGGGTGGCCGGGTCGCGCCACATGGCCTGGTTCATCGCCGGAGCAACCGCGACCACCGCGTCGGTGGCCAGCACCAGGGTGGTCAGCAGGTCGTCGGCAATGCCTTGGGCCAGACGGGCAATCAGGTCGGCGGTGGCCGGGGCGATCAGCACCAGATCGGCCCATTTGGCCAGCTCGATGTGCCCCATCGCCGCTTCGGCGGCCGGGTCCAGCAGGTCCAGGTGCACAGGGTGCCCGGACAGGGCCTGCATGGTCAGCGGGGTGATGAACTCGGCTCCGCCACGGGTCATGACCACGCGCACTTCCGCGCCCTGGTCCATCAGGCGGCGAACCAGGTCGGCGCTCTTGTAGGCGGCAATGCCGCCGCCGACGCCCAGAACAATGCGTTTACGATACAGCCGCTGCATAGGCCTGCCTTTCAATTCGTTGGTGACAAACGTAGCGAAACCCCCTCCCCAGGGTGAATTCGCCCGCAAAAAAGATGGGCTACGATATCACAGCGACCGCTACGGAACAGCGGCGCCCACAGACAGGGAGGTGCTATGAGTATTCGCGATTGGCCGGCGGCGGAACGGCCGAGGGAGAAGCTGCTGGAACAGGGTTCGGCAAGTCTTTCGGACGCCGAATTGCTGGCCATCTTTTTACGAACCGGGGTGTCCGGCAAAAGCGCGGTGGATCTGGCGCGCCATCTGCTGAGCCGATTTGGCAGCCTGCGCAATCTGCTCGAGGCGGATCTGCAGGCCTTCAGAGAGGAGCTTGGGCTGGGACCGGCCAAGTTTGCCCAGCTGCAGGCGGTGCTGGAGATGGGCCGGCGGCATCTGGCGGAGCGACTGCGCAACCGGTCGGTACTGGAGAATCCCCAGGCTGTGCGGGAATACCTCAAAGCGATGCTGCGCCACGAGCCTCACGAGGTGTTCGGCTGCCTGTTTCTGGATTCAAAACACCAGGTGCTGACCTTTGAGGCGCTGTTTCGCGGCTCCATCGACAACACCAGCGTGCATCCGCGGGAAGTGGTCAAGCGTGCGCTGGCCCACAACGCCGCCGCGTTGATCCTGTGCCATAACCATCCGTCGGGCAATTCCACGCCCAGTCAGGCTGATCGAAAATTGACCAAGCGCTTGCAGGAGGCGCTGGGGTTGATTGATGTGCGGGTGCTGGATCACTTCATCATTGGCGATGGTGATCCGCTGTCGATGGCGGAGTATGGGTGGATGTAGGGACAACCCTGACCCTGTAGGAGCCGAGCTTGCTCGCGATGGTCGTCAACGATAACGCTGGATGTCTGACACCCAGC
>NZ_JBSVXG010000060.1:0-30987 GCF_054070595.1 Pseudomonas sp. SDO55104_S430
CCCCGGATGAATGCCGGAGCGAAGGGATCCCGAGCCTTGGCGAGGGACCGAACGTCGGGGCGAGACCTTTTGGTTCCTTTTGGCTGGGCCGGCATTCCGGGCGTTTGCCAAAAGGGACTCGACCGTCAGGGCGAAACCAGAAGCGGCCGTTACCGCAGCAATGGATATGTACTCAACCTCAAAACCGCCATCGCGAGCAGGCTCGCTCCCACAATTTGACCGGGTATATCAGAGAAATCAGCATCGTCCGTGAGGCCGCCTTCGCGGGCAAGCCTCGCTCCTACAGATTGAAACCGGGTATATCCAGGCCGCCTCGGCTCACTCTTCCTCCGGCACCACCTTGTTCTGAGTCAGATACCGATCCAGCGTCTCATTGGAATCCGTCACCGAATTATCCCCCGCCACCTGCCACAACCGCCGCTCGATCCCCTGCGCCAGCATGTGCCCCACCGCCGCTTCGATCGCCGACAGCACGCACAATTGCGCAGGTTCGTTAGTGGTGTAGCCGACCTCGGCCTCCAGCAACTTCTTGAACTCGATGAACTTGAACACGCCCGCACTGCGGGCAACGGAGTAGATGGTCTTGCTGGTCATCACGTTGGCCAGCACCTGCCCGCTGCGCACATCCACTGCCCGCAGGTTCACGGTGACCTGGTCCACGCGGTACTCGCGGGAGATGTCGATCCCCAGGTAGCGAGCCCCTTCCCCGCCGCTGCGCACGTTGGTGTCGTAGGCGATGATCCCGCCTTCGAGCATCATGTTCGCAGCCTGCAGCGGTGGCAGTTCGGACTGGATGTTCACCGGGGTGTTGGGTTTCTTCTGCGAGGCACGGATGATCTTGCGTTCGGTCAGAAGGTTCTGCAGCCCTTCACGCTCGAGCACCACGAACCAGCCGCTGGCCTGCATGGCGTCCATCAGCATGCTCGCCGCGCCCTGGGTGACGCTGGTGGAGAACGAGCTGGCCGGGGTCGGTTTGTACTGACCGGTCTGGTCGCGGAAACCGTACACCACTGCCATCAGGCGACCCTTTGGCCGAGGCATGTTGATCAAGTCGTAGTAGGTCGAAGCCCTGGGGGTCAGGGTCGGGGTTCTTTCGTCCTGCTCGGCCGGCATCGGCTCGCGCAGACTGCAACCTGTCAATGCCGCCAACATCAGCCCTAGCGCAATTATCTTTTTCATGTCCTTAACTCCCCTCGATCCGAATCCCTATCAATTCAGGCCGTTAACCTTGATTTCGGAAACTTCGCCTGTAGCCCGATCGGTCACTTCAATCGTCAGTGAACCCGAGTCGTCGACGACGTTGACGATGAACGCGTCGGTGGACAGGCTTCCCGTGTTGCCATTGTTGATGTTGTCCAGCAACTGCCCCAGCAACCGCGATTGCAGCTGCGCGCTGAAGCGTTCCAGGGCCGAGGTACCGGTGGCCGCGGTGCGACTCTTCAAGTCGGGGTCGTCGTAGTCGTTCTGCGCCTGGGCGTTATTGAGCAGCCAGGTGCCGTTCAACGGGTTGCCGCCGAACGATGGGTTGACCGGGGTGTAGACCAGCTCGGTGGCCTGGACCAGCGCACTGGCGCCCAGTCCCAGCAGGCACAGACCCGCGCTTTGCAAAATCATTGTTGTTTTCATAATTCGTCCCTCTCAAGGTCCGTGGTGTCCTGCAACAAGGCTTCCAGTTTTTTCTGCACAATCTGTCCGCGTACCCAGTCGGCGGCGTCATAGGCCTCGTCCTTGAGCTCCACGGTGTTCGGCGGCAGAAAGCGCCGATAAATCAGTCTTTGTTGAAACTCCACAGTCACCAGGCTGCCCCAGCGAGCCGATGGCCGTTCGCGTACCACCAGGTTGAAATCCATCGGGCTGGTGGCCCGCAGGCGTTCACTGAACGAGTAGTAAAAATCGTGACCGATGTGCGAGATCGTGTCGTCGATGATGAACCCGAGCATCTCGTCCTCTTCCGCGGCCGAGGCCACGCCGGCGCTCAGCACCAGGATCAGCGCCAGGCAGAAGCGGTTCATGGCTGCAACGCCTGTGGCGCGGTGGACTGACCCTTGACCGGGCCGGTGCCATCGGTGAAGGCTTTCTCGGCCACGAACTGCCAGTCCTTGTAGCTGGCCATGCCGTTGAAATCCGACCACTGCGCGGGAAAGCCCGTCTGCTTGAGCGGCTTGTCGGTGGACGCACTGCTGATGCCGGTGATGCGTCCGTCGAAGCCGCGCATCAAAAACCATTCACCGCCATTGATCGGATCCGGATAGAGCTGGCGCAGATGATGTTTGGCGCTGGGAAAACGCTCGTCCTGCAACAGGTCGGCCAGCTCTTTCGGGTACTGGGCCAGGCCTGGCGAACTGCGGTAGTAGCTGCGCAGCGCCTGGGCGTACTGGGTGCCGACCCAGAGCAACTGGTTTTCCCGGTCGCGGCGCGAGGCGGTGGCCCACAGCTCGCCGGCACTGGCCAGGCCCATGCCCATCACCACAATCAGCATCAGCACGCCCAGGTAGGTGAAACCGCCCTGGGAAGCGGGCTTACCACTCGGAATAAAGGCTGCCATCACGCGCCCTCCCTGTGGCACCGCTCTTGATGTCCGACACGCCGCCAGCGACGCCTTCAGGCGGTGGCACCATGACCCAGGTGTCCTTGCGCTCGGCAATCGGGTCCATCGGCGGGTTGCGCAGGTAGCGCAGTTCCACCAGTTGATCGAGGGAATCGGGGTAACGCCCGGTGTCGCCGTAGTAGTGATCCAGCGCCTCGCGCATGGCCGACAGACTCTGACGCAGCGTGGTCTCCTTGGAGGCCTCCAGGCTGTTGAAGTAGCGTGGCAAGGCAATGGTCATCAGAGTTGCGATGATTGCCATGACCACCATCAGTTCCAACAGGGTAAATCCCTTTTGCCGGCGCATATGCTCACCACTCCCGGTACGCGATGCCGTTGAGGCCTTTGCCACGGGCCTTGGAGTAGACGTCGAAGACGTCCTGGCCATCCCGTGGGTTTTCCGCCGAACTGTCGTAGGAGCGCAGGCCCCAACCACCTTCGTCGTCACGCTTGACCGTCGCCAGCGGGTCGTGGGGAATGCGCCGCAGGAAGTAGAACTTGGCGCCCTTGGCACTGCGCACGTCACGCACGCCCTCGACCAGCACTTTCAGATTTGGCGGATAGCCGCTGCTGTCCAGCGACTTCTCGATGTAGCCCGCATCGAAGGCCCGTTTGTAGGCATCGATGGCATCGCGGATCTGGTACAGCGCAGTGCGCAGATCCTGCTCCTTGCCACGGCGCACCAGGGTCTCGGTCAGCGGCGCTGCCATGCCGGCCAGCAGGCCGATCAGGGCCAGCGTGACGACGACTTCGATCAGGGTGAACCCGCGTTGCGAGGCGTTCATGATCAAGGCTTCCCGACGCTGATTTCGACGTTGGTGTTGGGGTTGACGCTGGTATTGGTGGCAATCGGCCGATCCAGTTGCTGTGGCTGTACCGACGACTGCAGGCTGCGATCCGGCGCCTGGATGTGCATGCTGGTTTCGGTGCCGGTGGTGAATTCCATGTCCGACGGGCTCTGGTACGGCAGATTGCGCACCACCCGTGGAGTGATCGACAGTACCAGCTCGGATTTGCCCACGGTGTCCTTGTTGCTGCCGAACAGGCGGCCAATACCCGGAATGTCGCCCAGCCCCGGAATCTTGTTGCCGGTGGAGCCATGGTCGTTACGCATCAGGCCGGCGAGGATCTGGGTTTCGCCATCGTGCAGACGCAGGGTGGTCTGGGCGTTGCGGGTGTCGACCTGGACCGGAATGGTGCCTTGGCGGGTCGGTTCCAGCGGTGTGGCGTTACTCACTTCCAGCGCAACCTTGATCGCCACTTCGTTGTTCAGGTGTACGGTCGGCTGCACTTCCAGTTTCAGACCGACGTCCAGGTAAGTCACGCTTTCGGTGATCACCGGCCCTTGGGTCGACGGCACCGAAGTGGCGCTGATGATCGGCACGCGCTGACCGATGTGGATGCGGGCCTGTTCACGGTTGCTGACGCGGATCACCGGGCTTGCCAGGGTGTTAATGTCGTTGTCTTGGGCGTTGATCTTGGCCTGCGGCGACGGCGAGATGGTGATCCGGCTGGAGTTGATGCCCTTGAGCTGATCGAGCAGGGTCACTGCCGAACCATCGCTGTTGACCACGCCGAAGGTGTTCGGCCATTGCAGGCCAAGATCAAGGATGCGCTGGGTGGCGACCTCCATCACTTCCACTTCCAGCACCACTTCAGGGTTGGACTGATCCTGCGATTGCAGCAGCTTTTCGGCCATGCGGATGGCATCGCCGGTGTCGCGCATGGTCAGGGTGTTGAGGCGCTCATCGACGAACACGTCACGGGTCTTGAGCATGGTCTTGACCATGTTCAGCGCGGTGTTGGCATCGATGCTGGTCAGGTAGAAAGTGCGCATCACCAGCTCTTGGTAATCCTTGAGCTTCTGCGGCGAATCCGGGTAGATCAGCAGGGTGTTTTCGTTCACCACTTTCTGGTGCAGCTGGTTCTGTTGCAGCAGCAGCGCCACGGCGTCCTCGATGCGCACGTCACGCACGAAGATGGTGGCTTTCATGTCCGGGCGCAGGTCCTTGTCGAAGATGAAGTTCAGACCGGCGACCTGGGACAGCACTTCGAAAATGGTCTTCAGATTGGCATCTCGAAATTCCAGGGTCACCGGTTTATCCAGGCGGGTGCGCAGCTGCGGGTACTGAATCACGTTGCGGCTCTGCACCAGACGGACGTTGCTTTGCAGTTCCAGGGCGCCTTCGTTGTTGGGGTCCAGTTCGAGGATCTGTTTGACCTGACGGTCGGCCCCGTAGATGTCACCGCGACGCAGATCGCCACGGGCCAGTTCGAGTTTTTCGTCGAGGCTGCGCATGTGATCCAGCTGGCGGATGTTGTCCTGGGCCCGACGGTTGTTCGGCTCGATGACCAGCACCCGCCCGTAGGTCAGGCGAGCGGTGGCGAAATCACGCTGGGTGCGAGCCATGTCGCCCTGGGCCAGCAGCGCGGTCACGGCGCGCGCGCGGCCACTGGTCAGCGCCAGGTGAAGTTCGGTGTCCCGTGGGTTTTCGCGCAAACCTTCTTCGATCCGCGCCAGGCCGGCTTCGTACTGACCCGATTCCATCAGGCTGACGCCTTCATCCTTGGCCACCTGGGCCGAGCTGCAGGCAGCCAGACCGGCACACAGGCACATGCTCAAAAACAGACGGGATTTGTTCATTGCGCGCTCCCTACAGACAGAGTCTGGGACAAATGCAGAGGCAGATAGACCAGGCTCAGTTCCATGTCGGAAATCCGCTCGATCTTCCATGTTTCGTCGATTACATCCCCTTTGCGCACGACGTAAATCTTCTCGCCGTTCTGCAAGAACACCTGCAGATCGGTACGGTCATCCATCCGGCCGACGAACTGGAACGGCATCGGTGGTGCAGTCGGGGCCTGCACGACCGGGGCGACGGTGACGGGTTGCTCGGTGACGACGGCCAGGGTCGGCGCCGCTTTCCAGCTGCGGGCGGCGAACAGATCGCCGGCCGGACCCAGGTCCTTGATCGCCGCCGGCGCCGCTGCAGCCTTGGCAGCCGGCGTTTTGCCGTCGGCGCTGGCCTTGGCGGGCGTGGCCACGGCGGCCACTTCCACATCGGCTTCTTCGGCCGGATTGAAGGCATCGGAGAACCAGGTCAGCGCTGCCGCCGCACCCAGGAACGCCACCCAACCCACTACTCGTTTGCTGTTCATCATGACCTCGACAGGTAAAGGGTCATGCGGATCCGTCCGTTAAGGTCGGTGTCGGCGATCTTCTTGCGTTGCAACTCCAGGTCTTCCACCACCACCGCCGGCAACTGGCCGAGCAAGGCGTGCATGAAGCGCCGCAGTTGCGGGTAGCTGCCACGCACCGGCAGCAGAATCTGATAGCGGGCCAGGTGAGTCTTCGGATCGATCCCCAGGGAGTACTCGCCCCGTGCCAGGGTGATGCGTTCCTGAGCGGCCAAGGCGTAGATCTTGTCGATGGCGACGGTGGCCTGAGGCTGCGACGGCAACTTGCTGCGGAAATCATCGAGCTGGCGCTGCGGCACCACCGGAGCGGCCACCGTGCCGTCTTCGACCTTGGCCAGGTACTCGCGGGCTTCGCGGGTCTGCTGGCTGAGGCTTTGCAGCGACTGCCAGTCCGGCAGCAGACCGGCCAGGCCGTACACCAGCGCAACCACCACCAGGGCCATGCCAGCCAGGCCAGGCACGCCCAGACGTTGCAGGTATTCACGGACGATCAATTTAGAGATTTGCATCGCCGATCTCCCAAGTGGCCGACAGATTGAAACGAACCGGTTGCTCCGGCACGTTGGTCACGATTTCGTGGCTCAGCAGCGATACATCGGACAGCTCGTCGGTGGCCTCCAGGCGCTGGTGGAAGTCGAGCATGGCTTCCAGGTCCCGGGCTTCGGCGCTGATCCGCACCTGGCCCTTGCGTGCATCCGGAGTCAGGCTCAGCAGGGCGACGTTTTCCCGAGGCATGGCCTCGAGGGTGGAGAACAGGCGTTCCCAAGGGCGGCGCAGCTGTTGCGAGACCTTGCGCATCTCCGCCAGGTTCTGCGCCTGTTCGCGGGTTTCGGCGGGGCTCAGGCTGACTTTGCCGCCGGTACTGGTGCCGGTGTCGCCACTGAGTACCCGCTGGGTGGTCTGCAGGTGACCTTGCTGTTGTTCGGCCTCCCCGCTCAGGTGCTGTTGAACCACCATGCAGGTCAGCGCCAGTACCACACCGACGGCCAGCAGGCTCCAGCCCAGTGGCGTAGACCGGCTGCGGGGTTGGAAGTCGAGCATCAAGGCGCGCATGTCAGGCCACCGCCCGGGACATGACGTACAGGCAATCGTGTACGCCAGCCCGGTCCTCTTCGAGGGTCCGCAGGTGCACGCCGTGAATCTCGGGGTGCGATTCGATGCGCGCCGGAGCATGCAGGTAAACGTTCAGCGGCCGTTCGCTGGTGGAGGCCAGCAGCTGGCTTTCACGGCCGATCAGCGCGGTCAGCGCGGCATCGCTGTCGTTGCTGCCCACCGAACGCACCGAGGTCCAGCGACCTTCGCGGGCCACCAGCAACACGCTGCGTACGGGTTCTGCGACCACGAACAGGAAGTCGCCGGTTTCGAAGCTCTTGTCGAAGTGGTTGAAGGCGGCCATCAGGTACGGCTGCACCGACTTCAGATGCAGTTTGCGAGCGCTGGCCAGCGCGCGCAGGCGTTCCAGCAAATCCTGTGGCAGCGCCGTGGCAATCCGGTCGTAGCCGGCAGGCTCGGCCGAGAGCACCAGGCTCCAGGGCTGGTTCGCCACGCCGTACAGGTCTTCGAAGCACAGTTGGGCGAAACCCTGCAGTTCGTCGGGGCTGCTGATCTGCTCACTCCAGGGCACCAGGCAGAAGCGGCTGAAGTGACCGGAAACCACCACGGTCAGCTCCGAGCCTGCGCGGGCATGCTCGCCCAGCAGGCGGTCGAGGGTTTCCAGGGCCACGGTCCAGGCGCCGAAGCCTTCGTCGATGTAGCCGACGCTGCCCAGCCACAGGGTTTGACTGCCCTGACGCTGACCCAGGCCGACACCACTGGCGCCGATGACGGCGACAAAACGCTCACGAGATAAAAGTGACACGATTGATCTCCTCGAGAGTGGTCCGGCCTTGTTGCACCAACTCCAGCGCGGATTCGCGCAGCAGGTGCAGTCCATGTTTGCAGGCGTGCGCCTTGATTTTGGTGATCGGCTGGCGCTCGACGATCATCTGCCGCAGTTCGTCGTCCAGGTGCAGCAGCTCGGCGATGGCGCTACGGCCGCGATAACCGGTGCCGCGGCAGTGACCGCAGCCCTTGCCGTGCACGAAGTGGTAGTGGTCGACCTGTTGCGGATCCAGGCCCGAGGCTTCCAGTTCTTCGGCGCTTGGGGTGTAAGGCGCGCTGCACGTGGCGCAGACCAGACGGATCAGACGCTGGGCCAGCACCGCATTGAGCGCCGAGACCAGGCTGTAGGGATCGATTTCCATCTGGGTGAAACGGCCGATCACGTCGAACACGTTGTTCGCGTGGATGGTGGTGAACACCAGGTGCCCGGTGAGGGCCGATTGCACGGCGATCTGTGCGGTGTCCGGGTCGCGGATCTCACCGACCATGATCTTGTCCGGGTCGTGACGCAGGATCGAGCGCAGGCCGCGGGCGAAGGTCAGGCCTTTCTTTTCGTTGACCGGGATTTGCAGCACGCCCGGCAGTTGATATTCCACCGGGTCTTCGATGGTGATGATCTTGTCCACGCCGTGGTTGATCTCGGTGATCATCGCGTACAGGGTGGTGGTCTTGCCGCTACCGGTGGGGCCGGTCACCAGCACCATGCCGTAGGGCTCGGCGGCCAGGCGGCGCAGCTGGCGCAGGGTTTCCTCTTCGAAGCCCAGGGCCTGCAACTGCACGCCGCAGACCTTGTCGGCCAGGTCCTGTTTGTCGAGCACCCGCAGCACTGCGTCTTCGCCGAAAATGCTCGGCATGATCGACACCCGGAAGTCGATCTGCCGACCGTTGATGCCGATCTTGAAGCGACCGTCCTGTGGCACGCGTTTTTCGCCGATGTCCAGTTCGGCCATGACCTTGACCCGGGAGATCACCTGTTCGGCGAACTCGCTGCCCTGGATCTTGGAGATATTGTTGAGCACGCCATCGATGCGGTACTTGATCACCAGGCCGCTGCCGGTGGTGCCCAGATGGATGTCACTGGCGTGCATCTTCAGGGCATCGTACAGGGTCGAGTTGACCAGCTTGACCACTACGCTGGAGTCTTCGCTGATGCTGGTCAGCGACAGGGTCTGCAGGTTGTCGATTTCGATATTGCCGTCCGACTGCGCATTGAGCGATTCCACCGCGTGGAAGCTCTCTTCGTGGCGTGCCAGGTAGGCTTTGAGGTCGTCGGCGTGCACCAGGTGCAGCGGCGCGCCGTGCAGGCAATCGTCGATCCAGGCCAGGCGCGCGGTGTCGAAGGGGTCGGCGAACACACCGATGACCGCATCGTCGTGACGCAGCAGGATGAATTCGCGCTTGAGGCATTGGGCCAGGGTGACCCGGTCGAATACCGGCGTCGCCTGGAACAGGGCGTCGGTGTCGAGCACCGGATAATGCAGGGTGGCGCCCAGACACTGAATGAACGGCATCGGCGCCAGTTCGCTCAGGTCGGCAAGGGCATTGAGGACGCGTTCGCCGGAAGCGGCGGCCAGGATGCGAGCCTGGGCTAATTGTTCACTGGTAAACCGGGTCGGTACGCAGTCCAGCGGCACAGCATCGACGACAAGTGACAGACGGTCCATGGCTTGCTCTCCAACGCCCGGGGCTTTGAGCCCTGTCGGCGCGGCGAGCAATTGCGGCGGGTGCCGGAACGTCTTGTCGCGCCATTACTCCCCGGTGAGCAGTTGTTCGTCGTCTGGCGCTTTGGATACCGTTGAACCTCGTCGGCGATCCGCAAGCACCCAACTTCCGTCGTACAACTGCAGCGGGAAACTTTCGGTCCTGCTCTGGCGTCGTTCGACAAAGCCTTCGGATGGGCTCGCGTTCGCGTTGGGTTCGCGTTTCACCTCAAGAAGATCGCAGACTGCACGGGCCAATTCCGCCAATGGAAAAGGTTTGAACAGGATGTGGCTGACTCCCAGCTCCCGGGCCCTTTCGCAAACCTCTGCGGTGGGGTGCCCCGTAATCAGCACGAAATGGCATTTCCTGTTCTGGCGGACGGCATCGAGCACCTGAAAGCCTTCCATATCGGGCAAACGGTAATCGAACACCATCACATCGGGTGAAAAGCGTTCGGCTTCGCCAATCGCCGTCTCACCGTTGTGAGCTATCCGGACTTCCAGTGCTTGCGCCTGCAGGTAACCTTGCAGGTTTTCCGCCAGCAGCTGTTCGTCTTCAACAACCAGTACTTTTTTGTTCAACAAGGTGGACTCCTTGAAACCGCAGGTCCGAATACCGAACCTGGTAGAGTGCGCGCCTTGATAGGTCTAACGCACACTTCATGCCAGGCTGAGCGCCGGTAATTTTAAGTCTTCATGTCCTTGAATTTACTGACAATGCCTTTTTGTCCACGTCCCCCATTCCCCACAAACGGGGGAAACCGAACGGGTGCGCGTCGAAGCCATTCCCCACTTTTGGGGGCAAGCCTTCATTCGTCGTCGATTCGTTCGATCCGGTTGCCGGCGCGCAATTGCGCCAGAACCTGCAGGCGAGCCTGGACATGTTTCTGTCGGGCAAGGTACGCCCGTACCATGTCAAGTCCTTGCTCTTGTGTGACATCGCTTGCCTCCATTCGGTTCTCTAAATAGATCAAATGCCATCCAACTGGCGTACGCACCGGTTCGCTGATAGCCCCCGGTGCCAGGGCGAAAGCCGCCGCCTCGAACTCGGGCATCATACGTCCACGGGGGAAGTAGCCCAGTTCGCCGCCCTGGCTGGCGGATTCATCTTCGGACGACTCGCGCGCGACAATGGCAAAGTCCGCAGGCTGTCCGATTTTTTTACGGATTGCCTCCAAGCGTAGTCTTGCGGCGGCTTCAGTGGAAGCCTCCGCACCCTGAGGCACCTTGATCAGGATATGCCTGACCTGAATCTGTTCAGGCTGGTTCATCTCGGCACGATGCTCGTCGAAGAACGCCTTGACCTCCTTCTCGTCCGGCTGACCGGCCTTCTGGATCTCAGCCTGGTTGAGTTCGGCGTAAACCTGCTGTGCCGCCAGCTCGCGACGGGTGTAATCGGTGTAGGTTGCCTCATTGAAGCCGGCATCCTCAAGCCTGCGTGCAAACGATTGCGCTCCGCCCATGGCTTGACGGGTCTGGTCGACCTGGCTCTGCACCCTGGCGTCGCTGATCTGCACCCCGCGCTTTTGCGCTTCCTGCCACAGCAGTTCCTTGTCGATCAGCGCATCCAGCGCAGCATTGCGCAGCTTTTTATAGGCCGTGGGGTTACGGATGCTTGCCACCGCCCTGCCCTGATCCTCCAGGTACTCGGCGAAGTAGCGCTCCAGGCGCATCTGGGTGATTTCCTCGCCGTTGACCCGTGCCGCGATCGGTTCATTGCTGCTGAACGCATGGCTGCTGAATGTCATGGGCACCCACAACGACAACATAACCAGCACCGTGTTGAGCTTCATGTTCGACCTCCAGTCAAGGCATGGCGGTAATGGGTTTGTAAGGGGCAACCAGATAGAAACGCTGGTCGGGCAAGTCCACGGTGACCACGTGGGCGCCGCTCAGGCCCAGGCGGCGGCCCGGACCGAAGCTGATCAGCGGGGTCAGGCCGGTGTCGAAGTCATGCAGGCTCTCCAGAGCGCTCACCAGTTTTTCGCGGCTGGCGTCGCGCCCGGCCTGTTTCATGCCTTCGCTGAGCAGCATCATCGAGCTGTACGCGCCGACCTGCAGCACCGCATGTTCGCCGCCCAGGCGTTGACGCTCGCGCAACTGGGTCAGGGCCATGCGCCCGGCCTGGGTCCAGTCGCTGGGCACGAACGGATACGCCAGGAACACCCGCCGGGAAAATCCGCTGGGCACTTGCAGCAAGTCGCCCGCGACCTGATTCGAGGCGGCGAACAGGTAAGGCACCTGCCCCGCCGTCTCCAAGCGTGCGGCCAAGCTGCTGAAGCCTGTGCTGCTGCCCAGGTAGAACACCGAGCGCGAGCCCAGAGGCAGGTCGTCCTGCGCCGATTGATAGGCTTGCAGACGGACTTTCTGCCAGGCGTTGTCTTGCAGGTATTGGGCGAGCTTCTGCGCCGCCTCGCGCTGGCCGGGTTCGTCCGGGTAGGCGATCAGCGTCGGCCCCTGGAGCACCCGCAGGCTGGCGGCGGCGTAATCGGCCAGGGCGATCATCTGTTCGCGCAACCCCGGCAGCGGCTCGAAGATCTGCCGGCTGGCCTGGGCCGCCCCCTGCAGCGACAGCGGTCCGATCAGCGGCACGCCGGCCTGATCCAGGCGTGACGCCAGTTCCGAGTCCAGCGCCGGCACCAGCGGGGCAATCAGGGCGAAGACCTGTTCCTGTTCGATCAGCCGGTTGAGGGCCTGCTCGGCGCTGGCGCGGTCGGGCCCCGGATCGAGAATCGTCAGGCGCAACTGCCGGCCATGAATGCCGCCCGCCTCGTTGATGCGCGCCACGCTGCCACGCAGCACCGCCGCCACCGTGGCGCCCTCCTCGCCCAGCGCGCCGCTGTTCGGCAGTAAGGTGCCCAGGTGCAGGCTGTCGGGGCTCAGGCCCGGATCGCGGTCGTCGGCCAGGCGTTTCAAATACGCCGTGAGGTTGCGCTGATCGTTCATCGACAGCACGAAGCGCGGCATCGCCGGGTCCAGATGGTTGTTGGCCGGGTCGCGCCCTTCCTGCACCGCACGGGCCAGGGTGCCGTCGGTATAGGACGGGTAGCTGCGCCCGTTGATCTGTTGCTGACCGTAAGTGCTGGTCAGCCGCGACCAGCTCAACTCCGGCGGCCGCACCCCGCCTTCCGGACGCCCCTGGCCGTCGGCACCATGGCAGTTGGCGCACGGCAGGCTGGTGGCCGGCAATAGCGTGCCCGCCGCGCCGATCCGCGCCATGATCGGCTCACCGCTGGCCGACACGCCCTCGCGGTACAGGCGTTTGCCGGCGCTTTCATTGGCATTCAATGTCAGCGCCTGGGCAGTCAGGTTCAGACCGCAACAGAGCAGCAGGCCGAGGATCAGGGCGCTTTTCATGACCCGGACTCAGCGACCGGCCACGGGCATTGTCAGCAGCTGCAAGCGCTGGGCAATGGCGGCGGCCGGGGCATCGGGACGGATCTTGCTCCAGCGCTTGTTGGCCACATCGCCGACAATCAGCTGGGTCGAATGTTGCTCTGGAGTCGGCACGATCTGGCCGATTCGGCTCAATACAAGGTCCATTTGCGCCTTGTCGCCAGTTAGAAAAAGCCAGTGGGGCCCATCGACGCCCTGCTTCAAGGTGTAAGCCTTGAGTACCGCCGGTGTATCGCGCAGCGGATCACTGGTAAGGGAGATAAAGGTCACGCCGTCCGCCTTGTCGCCCAGCACTTCACGTACTTCCTTGAGCTTCTGGGTGATCAGCGGGCAGGCATCGTTGCAGCTGGTGAAAATCACGTTGAGCAGCACCACACGGTTCTGCAGGGCATCGCTGTAGAAACGCAGGGTGTTGCCGTTCTGGTCCTGCAGGGGCGTATCGGTGAACCAGGTCTTGGCGTCGCGGGTGCCACCCGCCGGTTGTGCAGCGGGAGCTGACGATGCCGCCACTTCCGAACCAGGCGCCGGTTGCACATGACCCTCGTGGGAAAACGCCATGAAGCTAACGACGCAAAAGCATAAAGTCAGGCAGATCAAGGCGAGGGCTTTCATGGCTGATGCTCCATGGCGATGGCGGTGTGCTTGGCGTGGACGTTGCGTTCGCCGCTGAGTTTCTCGACCTGCTGGCTGAGCACTTTCGGATCGGTGAAACCGTAGTAACGGGTCCAGTGGCGGCTGTTGCCGTCGCCCACCAGAATCAGCGGCTGATGGCTCTTGAAGTCACCGCTGAAACTGCCCAGGCCCTTGAGGGTTTCGTTGACCGACTGCGGGGAACCTGTGAGCCAGCTCCAGCCCGGCCCTTTCTGGAAGGCGCGGGCGTATTCGTTCAAACGCTTGGCGTCGTCGCGCTGCGGGTCGATGCTGATCGACACCAGCTGCACTTCCTGACCGACCCGCGCGCCCAGCTGGGTCTGCACCTTGCCCATGATCGAGGACACCACCGGGCAGACCGTGGTGCAACTGGTGTAGATGAAGCTCATGACCACGATCTTGTTGCTGACCAGGTCCTTTTCCAGGCTCACGTTCTTGCCGTTCTGATCCACCAGGGTCACGTCGGCGAACTTGACCTGGGCGCTCTCCGAGGAAGCGCTCTTGGCCGACATGTCGTGGCCGGCGTGTTCATCCGTCGAATGGGCCATGGCCTGGCCGATGCCGACGGCTAGCAGGCAGAGTGTCAGCAGTCCACTTTGTGCAAATCGGTTCATGTCGATGTCCTCTTCAATGAGCGTGCTTTCAATGCGCGTGCTCCGGCAACACCCGAACGCTGGCAAATGTTTGATCGCCGAAGTTCATGCCCAGGGACGCGGCACGGACGTGCAGGTACCAGGCGCCGTTCTGGTTCAGGGTGACCGGGGCTTCATAGACGCCGTCGCCGACGTCCCGCGCGGTGACCGTTTGTGGCCGTGAACTGGGAGCCAGGAAGTAACGCACCTGCACGTCTGTCACGCCGCTGCGGCTGGTCTTCTGTTTGCCCTGGACGATGCGGAACCGCACGGTGTAAGGGCTGCCCAGATGCGTGGTGGATTTGTCGAGCATGAACTCCACTTTCGGCACGCCGGCGGTTTGCGGGGCGCTGTCGTTGGTCTCCACCACGGTGCTGAAGCAGTGCACGATGCTCGGTTGATTGAGCAGGAAAGCCACGTCGAAACGCCCGGCCGGCGGCAGTTTGATCCGCGAGCTGTACAGCCCTGGTTCGACTTCGCGCAGGCTGCGGTCGATGACCATCGCTGCCCGCGCCACTTGCCCGCGGTTGGGGTAACCGGACATCGGCGCGTTCATGCCTTCGGCGTAGAAGTAGGTGGTGTTGTCCACCGGGTTGACCACGTACACCGAGTTCTCGTCCCGCGACACCGCCAGGCTCGAGGCCAGCGGCAAGTCACCGGCCATGCGCGGCGACTGGGTGCCGGCTTCGAAACCCTGGGTGATCGGCTTGCGGCCTTCGCCCAGCGACGCCAGGTTGATCATGGTCACCTTGGACGATGCCAGCCCGCGAACGTAGGCGTAGTTCTTGGTGAACACCACCTGGTAAGGCTCGGCGGACACGTCAAGGTCATGGATCAGTGCGTCGTTGGCGGCGTCGATCACCGACGCCTGGTTTTCCAGGGTGTTGAGCACGATGCCGAAGCGACCGTCGGCGCTGAAGCCCATCGGGCCCAGGCCCTGCTTGAGCTTGATCACCCGCCGCACCGACTGGCTCGCGGCGTCGACCACCGTCACCGTGCCGTCCCTGCCATCGGCCACGTAGGCGGCACCGGACAGTGGCGAGTAGACCACCGACAGCGGATGTGAGCCGGTCTTGAGCTGTTTGATCAGGGTCAGGCTGGCGATGTCGATGATGCTCAGGGTGCCGTCGTCGCGGTTGGTAACGAAGGCGAAGCGGCTGTCCTTGCTGAAGGCGATTTCGTGGTGGCCGCTGCCGGTTGGCAGGTGCTTGAGGGTCTTGAGGCTCACGCTGTCGATCACAGTCACGCCTGATAGCTCAGCGGTCTTGGCGTTGTTGCCGACCCACAGCAGGCGCTCGTCCGGTTGCAGGGCCACGCGCACCGGGTTACTGCCGGCGGCCACCGAGTCGATCACCTTGAACTGTTCGCTGTCGATCACCGCAACTTCGTCAGCGGTGGGCATCGAGACGAATACCCGCTTGTTGTCCTTGGGAGTGACCCAGTCCATCGGCGGTTGCTTGATGTCGATCCGCGCCATGGTGCTGGTGATGCCGCCCACCGAGACAGACGGATCCACCACCATGACACTGGCATCGCGGTTCATCACCAGCAGGAAATAACTGTTGAGGTCGAGCAGCGGCCGTGCGCCGATGTTCGATCTGAGGAAGGTGCTCACCCGCGACTTGCAGCTCTTGTCGCGGCCCTGGGCCTGATCGGCGGCGGTCACCTCCGGGTCGATCCATGCACCGGGAGCGACGCCCGCCAGCGGCTGACCGGAGGCCTTGTCCGTCACGCGAAATTGCACGTCGGCGAACTCGCCTTCGCGCAGTACCCCGTCCTTGGCCAGCGCCCGCACTTCGAGCGCCACCGACACACCGTCGCGCTCAAGGGTCTGACCTTTCCAGGTGTTGGGCAGCGCGACCTCGCTGAGCAGGGTTGGCGGTGTCGTGCGCGATACGCCGTACCAGATCAGCGCAGCGCCGACGGCGAGTGCACAACTGGCAATTGTGATGGTCCTGTTCATTGCAAAACTCCCGTTCAGATCCTTGCCCACGACCCACCTGTATCTGTAGGAGCGAGGCTTGCCCGCGAATGCTTTATCAGCCACCGCTTGAAACCGAGGTGTCCCCTTCGCGGGCAAGCCTCGCTCCTACGGGGCTGGTGTGATTCCACCACCCCGTCCCCCCACCCTACGGCGCTGGCGCCGGTTCAGGCTCGTTGGTCACCCGCAGCAGCCCCCACAGCCCTGCGGTATTACCGAAGGACGCGTTGTCGCGGTACAGGTAGTCCCCCGCTATCGCATTGCTGCCCCCGGCGCTCGGGTGCATGAAACTGAAGTGCGCCGCCGGCAACACGCTTTCCCTGGCGCCGATGTACATCGACATCGGGTTGTAGCCGAACTTCACCGAACCGATACCCGGTGTCCCCATCGGGTAACCACCCAAATCGCTCTTCTCCGACACGAACGGGTTGACCGACCAGACGTGACCGTCAAGCTGGAAGGTCGAACCGCGACTGCCACCGGACGGCATCAGGATGTGTGTACGGAACGGCTGGCCCGGTTTGACGTAGAACACCGGCGTTTGCGGATCGCCCCCTACCAGCGCGTTGCTGTAGGCCTGGTGCGCGTTCGGTACGTTGCCGTAGGTGCCAGAGCTGCCGGCGTGGCCGAACGGTGCATCCGGGGCCAGGCCGAAGCGGAACCACATCGGTTCGACCTTGTAGTTGATGGCCATGCTGGCGTTGTCCTTCGGATCGTTCGGTACGCCGTTGCCTTCCGAGGCAATGCCTTCCACCGGCCGCCCGTTGGCCCAACGGGTGTTCAGGGCGCGCTGCCAGACCATCGCGAAATCACGATAGGCGGTCTGGCCCGGTGCGGTCACCGTGGCCGAGGCGCGCTTGGCATCCTCGACCCAGGTGGAGCCGATCGGCAGCACACTCATCGCACCGCCCAGGCCTTTTTGCGGTTGCTTGATGACATCCGCCGGGGTGAAGTTCAGCCCGCCGAACTCCACCGCCGTGGCGTTGATGTTGTCGACGTTGCGACCCAATTGGGTGATCGGCTTGCCTTCACGCTCCAGGTGCCCGGCGTAGTACTGATAGGTACGGGTCGGGTACGCGCCGGTGCTGCCCGCCCGCGGTGGCACGGTCTGGATCGGGTTGGCGCCGACGTTGACGCCATCGGACTTGGTGATGTCATAGGACAGCAGTTGCGCGTGCAGGCCCACATGGCTCGATGGCCGCAGCAGGTTGTTGTTGAAGGTGGTCGAGCCCATCCCGTCGTTGCGGTCACGCTTGGCCAGGCCTTGCAGGATCGCGGTTTGCGCCAGGTCCGGCATGACGCTTGGCAGACGGTTTTCCAGGGTGATGTTGATGCAGTCACCGGCCGCCGCGCGCAGGATCAGCGGCTCGACAGGCACACCGGGCTTGAGCTTGCCGGTGGTCGGATCGAGATCGCCCTTGCGCACATACAGGACCGCGGTCGGGTCATGCAGCGGCCCGCTTTGTCCACCGATGGTGAAGGTCTCGCCATCTTCCGGATCGGTCACTGTGACCTGTGGAATGTTCACCGTGCGCGAGTTCAGCACCAGGGTGCCGCCTGCCGGTTTCAACGGCCCGCCGACATGCTGGCCGATACCTTGCGGATCACCGATGGTCAGACCCAGCGGATTGCTCAGGATGTCGTTGGCCAGCGCCGCCACCACTTCGTAGTTGCGTTGCACGGTCGGACGAGTCCCGATGCCGTTGGGGTTGGCGCCAATGCGTGGGCAAATGCCGTCGAACGCCACGGTGTTGCGCATACCGGTCGGTTTCGGGTTGTTCGGCAATGCGAACAGGTCGCTGCGTTGTGCGGTGTAGTTACGCATCACGCCCCAGATGCCGTTCCAGTAACCCTCGATGGACGCGTCCATGGTGTACAGATAGTCACCGGTGGTCGCCGCCGCGCTGGAGATCATCGACACCGGCGCATTGAAGCCCATCTGTTCGGAGATACCGACCATCTGCGACGCGCGCCAGCCGGAGTTGGAGCTGCTGCCGAAACCGGAACCGCTCTGCAGCCATTTCACGCCGTGCAGGGTGACGTTGTGCTCCTCTTCGTGGCCGCCGGCATGCACCCGCAGCCGCACATTGTCGCCGGTGTAGGTACGCAGCATAGGGGTGAACGGGTCACCCGCTTCGGCGCCGCCCTTGTTGATGTGTGGCGGGAACAGCGTGGTGCCGCCGGTTGGCCCGGTGGCCGAGGTGATCAGGTTCGGCGCCAGGTTCATCGCCGGGATCGCACGGTCGGTACGGCTTTGCATGGCGTACGCCAGGTCGCCGCCCAGGCCGTCGGCCTGCATGCCGCGCTTGCCGTCCGGGCCGACCTTGTTCGGGTCGAACACCCGCAGGGCCAGCGGTTCGTTGCGATAGTTGACGACGAACATGCCCGGGTCATCCACCGAGATTGCCTGCGGGCAAGGTCGGCTCGGGCAGCCCGGCATCACACCGCCGCGCAACTCCACCACCGATTCGAGCAACTGACTGGTGTTGTCGCGCACCGGCGGGTTGATCGCGTAGCGGAAGCTGTCGGCCGTGGCCGGGAAGGCTTGCGCGTTCGGCACGCCATCGGGACCTGCGCCCACATACACGCCGGCTTCATAGGCGTGCTGGAAGTCGCTGTACTCGAGGAAGAACTCACGGAAGCTGTCGTTCTTGCCGTCGCCATCGAGGTCGCCGGTGGAAATCACCGCCTGCCATGAAGTCGGCCCGCCGTCCTGGCGCGCACCGCTGTACAGCGGCTCGCCGGTTTCGGCGTGGAACCAGGTGGAACCGGCAGGTTCAGCCAGCACGGTGGCGTACAGACCAATCTGCTGGTGAGTCGATGGGCCGAGATGGTCGTGGGTGAAGATGGTGCCCAGGCCACGGTCAACGCCATAGGTATTGATCACAGGGTCGACGAACCAGCGCTGCATGGCCGTCCGCGCCCCCACCCAGTCGGCCCGGCCGTACTGGCCGAAGAACGGGTGATTCTTGGCTTTCGGACAGGCTGGAGTGCCGTCGCGCGGGTCGGTGCCTTCGCACTGGTTGTACTCGCGAATGGCGTGGATGCGTTCCTGCACGGCACCTGGGGAGAGCACGCCGTCTTCATAGTTCCAGCCGTTGGACGAACCATCCGCCGCAGTCAGGTCCCATTTCGGCAGGTGAATGTGCTGGCCGATCACGTCGGTCGGGGTGCGCACCTGATAGTCGTCCATCTCATAGACGGCCGGCACCAGGTTGGTTTGCTGGTATTGCACGCAGTCGAAGGTGTTCATGCGCATCACCAGCGGCTCTGGCGGACGCTGCTTGGTGATCACCGGCCAGGCGTCTTCCCACAGCGCCAGGATACGTGCCTGCGGGAAGTGGTAGCCGACCTTGTTGTACACCGCGTCGAACTGGATGTTTGCCGCCTTGTAGATCCGCGGACGGTCGGCGGTGAAGGTCGAGGCACCGACGAACGACATGCCGTCCATGCGCTCGCCGCTGGCGAATTCGCCGGTACCCGCGCTGCTGGTCAGGCGTTTTTGCCGGTCGTCCATGCAGGGTTCGTAGTACGGCGCGCCGGCAATTGGCAGAGCACCGTTGGTGCGGAAGTTGCGCGCCACGATCTGACTGCCGGGCAGCACGGCGTAGCTGGGGTGTTCCTTTTTGGCGTGGAAAGCCATGGCGGCCTGTTCGACCTCTGTGCCTTCTTCCGGCAGATAGATCGGTTTGGCACGGGTGACTGTCTTGGAGAAATCCAGCGAAGTGGTGATGGTCTCTGCCTCGCCACCTTCTGATAAACCGCCCAGGGCATGGCGCGGCAAGCCGCCGTCCCAGCCACCGGACTGATTCGGATCGAGGTTGGCCCACAGCGCCTTGCCAGTGGCTTTCAGCGCTTGCGCGGTGGCAGCGTCGAGCATGTCCAGCGGAGGCGTCGGAGGGCGCTGGCCCACAGAGCTCTCCATGCCACCGATCCAGAATGGATAGCCAGGGTTTTTCAGGGTGCCGTCGGCGTTGCGGTTGGCTTCGCTGCGATCGATCAGCGCGAGCGAGCCGATGGCTTGAGAGCCGCCGCCATGGTGTTCGCCGTCATCGTCATCTTCCTCGTCATCATCGTCGTCGTTGGCGGCCACCAGGGTCTCGCCGAGTTTCGGAATGACCGCAACTTTGCCCGGCATCGGCGCCATGGCTTTGCCGGGCAGCGGCACGACGGCCGGAATCGGCGTGCCGGCCACGATCTCGCCATCGGGCAAGGCTCGTGCACCTGCCGCCGGTTTGCCGTTGCGCAGCGCAAAAGGTTCAGTGTGGAAGCCATCGGCACCTTGTTGCGAGACCTCCAGTTTGGTGCCTTCTTCGAACACGTCGTGTACCCGCCACATGGCCCACATGCCTTGGGCGAAGTGCGGATAGAAGTGGCAGTGGTAGATCGCATCGCCCGCTACCCGGTTGCGGTTGCCCGAACCGCCGTTGGCGATTTCATAGGTGTAGCCGGCACCCGGACCGATGCCCTGGGCGTCGACGTAATCGGAGTTGTCGTCATTGGGGTTGAACAGCCACTGATGGCCGTGCAAGTGGAAGATATGGTGTTCGTAGCCGTTGTGCGTATTGCGGAATTTGACGAAGTCGCCGATGTAGCTATGGGCAACGTTCGAAGGCTCCGACGGGTACAGTGCCGCGGTGGCCTTCACGCCAACCTGATCGGCGCGGGGAGTCTGGCCCGGAGTGATGCCTTCAAGGCCGGCGTTGGCCGGAACGTCCACCAGCATCGCCACGTCGCCAACGGTGTGGGCGCTGAGGAAGAACTCTTCGTAGGCGCAGGACAGGCAGTCGTGCATCGGGCCGACGCCCAGCCGGTTGGCGACCACTTCGGCACCCATGCCACCGGAACCGTAGTTGATCATGAAGGAGTCACGCGTCGGCTCCAGCACGTGGGCCATGACCGGGTCGGCCCAGTAAGCGGGGAACGCCTGGGTCACCGCGGTTTCATCCTGGAATTGCGCGGAGAAATCGCGGAACGGCTCAAGCCGGTTGGGAATCGCCGGGTTGCGCTTGCCGACGCTTTCCAGCGGATAGGTCGCGGCGGGGAAACTGCCATCGGCGTTGCTGCCCATGACAATCGCATCGGCTTCGCTGGAGACGATTTCATTGCCGTCGACCATGTTGATGATCGGCTTGCCGGCTTTGCCTTCGCGAATCCAGGGCTCGCGCTGCGGGTAGCGTGCCTGGTAGTCGACGATCGGATGACCGGCCGGAGTACGACCGGTGCTGGCCAGGCGCATCTCTTCTTCGGTGATGGTGTTGCGGTAGCTGCGGCCGTTTTTGGGCATGACCGCCACCTGGCCGAACAGGCCGTTGGCATTGTTGCCGGCGGCACCCTCGCTGCCGAAAGTGGCACCACGGCTGCTGACCGTGAACGCGCCTTCGCGTTCGGCGAACAGGGTGTAGGAACGAC
This sequence comes from Pseudomonas sp. SDO55104_S430, assembly GCF_054070595.1. Classification (NCBI taxonomy): domain Bacteria; kingdom Pseudomonadati; phylum Pseudomonadota; class Gammaproteobacteria; order Pseudomonadales; family Pseudomonadaceae; genus Pseudomonas; species Pseudomonas sp. SDO55104_S430. The sequence continues at coordinate 21,439 of NZ_JBSVXG010000060.1, forward strand.
TGGCGCCGGGGGCGATCAGGGTGTTGGCGTTGCGCCCGGTGAACGAGGAGATGTCATCGATGCTGTTGACCGCCTGCATGCCGTTGACCTGAAAGCCGACATGGCGGTCGGCGACCTGCTCGTCGACCTTGAACTGATCGGTGTTGCCGGCTTCGATTTCGCCGCCTTCTTCTTCCTCTCCTTCCTCTTCCTCCTCACCGCCATCGTGGGAGCCGGGGTTGGCCTGGTACGCCAGCAGGTTCTGCAGGTTGACGGTCAGGCAGTCACCGGCAGCGACCCGCAGCACCAGCGGGCGCGGACGCTTGTCGGCGCGCAACGAAACCTTGCCCGGTACAGCCGCACCACCCTGCTCCAGGGACACCTGATTTACATCGACCACATCCCGGCGCAGGGCGTACATCATGCCGTTGACGTTCTGTGCCCCCAGGCGGTTGAACATCAGTGGCTGGTCCAGCGCCACGACGTTGGCCACCAGGTTGCGTTCACACCGCGCTGCGGCTTCCGCGACCTCGATACCGAGTACAGAGGCAGCTAATACAAGCCACGGAAGGAGGTTTGGGACATGGTGTATTCCGATCATGATCACGAGCCTCGAAGTGGGTGCTCACAGGGAATAATTCTCGACAAATCCCCTTGAGCAATCCGCATGCCATAAAAAATTCATTGGTTTTTCATGGGGTTGTGATTGGCACTTAATTCAGCGGGGGAAATTCCCCACTTTTTCCCCACTTTTTCGCCGGGGTTCCCATTCCCCAATGTTGGGGAACCCCGCCCCGGTTGTTCAGCTACAACGGTGCGTCCGCCGACAGGCCCTGCAGGCGCCGATACTGCTTCAGGACGCTGGGCACATAACGCTGGGTTTCGGCGAACGGCGGGATCACCCCGCCACGGCTGAGCACGGCCTGGGGACCTGCGTTGTAGGCGGCCACGGCGAGGGCCATGTCGTTGTCGAACAGGGTCATCAAACGCTTGAGATAACGGGCGCCGCCCTGGATGTTGGCGTTGGGGTCGTAGACGTCGGTCACCCCCAGTTCCCGGGCGGTGTCGGGCATCAGCTGCATCAGGCCACCGGCACCCTTGGGCGACACCGCGCTGGGGTTGTAACCGGACTCGTTCTGGATCACCGCATGCAGCAGCGCGGCGGGCAGTTGATTGGCTTCGGCGGCCTTGGAAACCAGTTCGGCGTAAGGCCTGGCGGCAATCATCTGGGGCTGCTGATCGAGACTGACCACCGCCGCCTCAGGCTCGCGAATGACCTTCTCGTAGTGACGGCCCGGGCGGTGGACATTCGACAGAACGAAGTTGCCTTTGGCGTCGACCGAGACGAACACATCGGCCTGTGCGACGCCGCCCAGCAAGGTCAGGCCGAGCAATCCCGCGGTGAGAGTTTTCATTGTTCTACCTCCCCTGCCCGGCCTGAAAAATTGGGGGATATGCCCCAGTGACCGGTCGTTTATCAGCCATGAGCAAGCACTGTGCCGAAAGCGCAGAAGGCCGTAGGACGGGGGATGCAGGAATGCGTCGAAGCCATTGCCGGTGCTGTGCATGGCAATTGCATAGGCTCTCTCACGATCCTTCCTGCCGCTTGTGTGAGGTCATCATGAAACAGCGTCTTTCTTCCACCACCCGCAGCTGTTCACCACGAAACCAGCGCGGGTTCACCCTCCTCGAACTGTTGGTGGTGCTGGTGGTGCTCGGGCTGTTGGCCGGCATCGTCGCGCCGAAATACTTCGCGCAGCTGGGCCGCTCCGAAGTGAAAGTGGCCAAGGCGCAAATAGAAGGTTTGGGCAAGGCCCTGGACCTGTATCGCCTGGAAGTGGGTCACTATCCATCGACCGAACAGGGCTTGCAGGCGCTGGTCACCGCGCCCAGCGATGAAACCCACTGGACCGGCCCGTACCTGCAGAAAAAACTGCCGCTGGATCCATGGGGACGTGCCTATACCTATCGCTACCCTGGCGAGCACAGCGAGTACGACCTGCTATCCCTGGGCAAGGACGGCCAGGCCGGCGGTGAAGGCGAAAACGCCGAAGTTTCCAACTGGCAATAACGGATATGGCGACCATGCGTTTTCACCTCAAAGCGGTCGGCAAGGCCGGTGTGGTTTCCATGACCGTCGAAGCACCCGGTCACAGCGAAGCCCGGCGCATTGCCGAGGACCAGGGTCTGCGGGTGGTCAGCCTGCGCGCCGAACGACATTGGCGCGCCTTGGGCCTCAAGCAGCGCGAAACCTTCAATCTGGTGTTGTTCAGCCAGGAACTGACCACCCTGCTCAATGCCGGCCTGCCGTTGATCGATGCGCTGGAAAGCCTGGCGGAAAAGGAAAGCGCGCCCCAGGCCCGCAAGACCCTGAGCGAACTGGTGCGCCTGCTGTATGAAGGCAAATCCTTCTCCCAGGCACTGGGGCAATTGTCGGCGGTGTTCCCTCCTTTGTATGTGGCGCTGGTGCAGTCCAGCGAAAAGACCGGTGCCGTAGGCGATGCGCTGGGGCGTTATGTCAGCTATCGCCAGCGCATGGACGAGGTAAGGCAGAAGATCGTCAGTGCGTCGATCTACCCGATGCTGCTGCTGATTGTCGGCGGTGGCGTGGTGCTGTTTCTGATGGGTTATGTGGTGCCGCGCTTCAGCCTGGTGTTCGAAGGGCTGGGGGAAAATCTGCCGTGGATGTCGCAGATCCTGATGAGCAGCGGCATGTTCCTGCATGCCCACCAGGGCGAGTTTTTCGGTGCCTTTGCGGCGTTCATCGTCGCCATTGCCCTGCTTTCCCGACAACCGTCGTTTCGCCGTGGCGTGGACCGGCTGATCGAGAAAGTCCCGGCGGTTCACCAGCGCATCTTCATGTATGAACTGGCGCGCTTCTACCGGTCGCTGGGGATTCTGCTGCAAGGCGGTATTCCTCTGGTGACCGCCATGGGCATGGTGCGCAACCTGCTGACCCCCGCCTCCCGCACGCGTCTGGATCAGGCCTGCGAGCGGGTGCGCGAGGGGCACTCGCTGTCGGCTGCGCTGGAACTCAATCACCTGGTGACCCCGGTATCCCTGCGCCTGCTGCGCGCGGGTGAACAGTCCGGCAACCTGGGGCAAATGATGGAGCGCAGTGCCGACTTCTACGACGAAGAAATCAGCCGCTGGATCGAATGGTTCGTGCGGCTGTTCGAACCCTTGCTCATGACCTTCATCGGCCTGCTCATCGGGGTCATCGTGATCCTGATGTACATCCCGATCTTCGAACTGGCCTCGAGCATCCACTGACCCTGTTGCACGAGGGTAGAGCTGTGCGCTGCACGGTTTTACGTTGCACCCGAAGAAGAAAACGGAGAACAACATGCACTTCAACAAGCTTGTACTTGCAGTAGCTATTGGCGCAGTTTTGTCGGCGTCTACCGTATTGATTCCGGACAGTGTGTCTGATGTGTCGACTGCACATGCCAAGGAGGGAGGTGGTGGGCATGGTGGCGGTGGCGGTGGCGGCGGTCATGGTGGTGGCGGCAATGGCGGCGGCGGTGGCGGCGGCGGCGGCGGCGGCGGCGGCGGCGGCGGCGGTCATGGTGGTGGCGGCAATGGCGGCGGTCACGGCGGCAGTGGAGGTGGAAGCGGCGGCAGTGGCGGAAGCGGCCATGGTGGTAGCAGTGGCGGCAGCAGCGGCAGTGGCCATGGCGGCAGCGACCACTCCGGCGGCACCGCCTCGAACTCCGGCCGCAGCGGCACCCACCCCGAACCCGGGGATGACCGCGGGGTTCATCGCTCAGGTGACGACAACGGCGTACATCGTTCGGGCGATGACAATGGCGTCCACCGCTCCGGGGACGACAAACGCACCAACTGATTCACCCAATCCCCTTGTGGGAGCGAGCCTGCTCGCGATGACAGTGTGTCAGTCACCATCCATGTTGGCTGATCCATCGCCATCGCGAGCAGGCTCGCTCCCACAATGGTTTTGCTTCCAGCCGCTGAACCTGTAGGAGCTGGTGTTTATAGCTCGCATTCAGCCTGATTCAGCCGCTCCCGCAAAAACTCGATCAACGCCTGAACAGGCCGGGATGATTGCCGGTGTTGCGGGTACACCGCCGACAGGGTCAACGGCTCAGGTCGGAAATCGTCCAGCACCGGCATTAGCCTGCCCTCCTTCAACGCCGCACCGACGATAAAGGTCGGCAGGTAAGTGATGCCCATCCCGGCCACCGCCGCGTCCTTGAGCAACTCGCCATTGTTGACCCGCATGCGCCCGGTGACGTTCACGGCCATCGGCTTGCCCGGCCCGGCGAAGCGCCATTGCACCTGGCGGCCGTGGCCATAAGGCAGGCAGTCATGATCGTGCAGGTCTTCAGGTTTGAGCGGCGTACCACGCTCAGCCAGATAAGCAGGACTGGCACAGTACACACGCTCGATCGATGCAATGCGCCGGGCAATCAGAGTCGAATCTTCCAGCGTGCCAATACGCAACGCCAGGTCATAACCTTCACCGAGCAGATCCACCGGCCGATCGCTCAAATCCACTTCCACCGTGACATCCCGATATCGCTGCAGAAACAACGGCAGCAGGCACCCCAGATGCGCCAGTGCAAACGACAGCGGCGCACTGACGCGGATAGTCCCTCGCGGCTCCGTGGTCTGCCCGGCAATCCCCTGCTCCACCTGCTCAACTTCACCCAACAGGCGCAAAGCCGATTCGTAATAACTCTGCCCCAACGGCGTGACGTCCAGTCGCCGCGTCGAGCGGTTGAGCAACCTCACACCCAACCGCTCTTCGAGCTGCATCAGCCGACGGCTGACGAATTGCTTGGACAGGCCCAGTTGATCAGCGGCGGCGGTGAAGCTGCCGGAGTCCATGACCTGGCAAAAGATACGCATGTCTTCGAACGGGTTCATTGTCACACCTTGGTTGACAGTCAAACGCTTTATAGCGGCTTTTTCTCATTCGGGCACCTCATTAATCTGCACACATCGGCTCAGAACACGAGCTGCCAACCAACAGACTAAAAGGAATTACCCGATGAACATCGTCCAGAAAACCCTGACCACCACCCTGCTCGCTTTCGCTGTCGGCAACGCTTTTGCCGCGGGCAGCCCGGGCGTGGAGCACAACACTCAGGCCTTCCTCGAAGCCCTCGCCGCAGGTGGCGGCAAGCCCCTCGAACAGCTGAGCCCGAAAGACGCCCGTGCGGTGCTGACCGGTGCCCAGGCATCGGTGAAGGTGGACTTGTCCGGTGTCGAAGTCAGTGACCGTGCGATCAAGGTCGGCGAGCAGGCCATCAACCTGAAAATCGTCCGCCCTGCCAAGGTCAAGGGTGAGTTGCCGGTGTTCATGTTCTTCCACGGTGGCGGCTGGGTGCTGGGTGACTTCCCGACTCACCAGCGCCTGATTCGCGACCTGGTGGTGGAGTCCGGCGCCGTTGCGGTGTACGTCGACTACACGCCGTCGCCGGAAGCGCACTACCCGACTGCGATCAACCAGGCCTACGCCGCGACCCGCTGGGTGGCCGAGCATGGACGGGAAATCGGTGTCGACGGCAAGCGCCTGGCGGTGGCCGGCAACAGCGTCGGCGGCAACATGGCGGCGGTGGTGGCGTTGATGGCCAAGGAACAGAACTTCCCTGCCCTGCGCTTTCAGCTGCTGATGTGGCCGGTGACCAACGCAGGCTTCGACAACGGCTCGTACCAGCAATTTGCCGAGGGCCATTTCCTGACCAAGGGCATGATGCAGTGGTTCTGGGACAGCTACACCACCAACCCGGGCGACCGCTCCCAGATCCACGCCTCGCCGCTCAAGGCCAGCGCCGAACAGCTCAAGGGCCTGCCCGCCGCGCTGGTACAGACTGCCGAGTTCGACGTGTTGCGTGACGAAGGCGAAGGTTATGCCCGCCACCTGGACGCGGCCGGCGTGCCGGTGACCTCGGTGCGCTACAACGGGATGATTCACGACTTCGGCCTGCTCAACCCGCTGAGCCAGATTCCGGCGGTGAAAGCGGCAGTACGCCAGGCGGGGCTGGAACTCAAGACACATCTGAAACCCTGAAAACAAAAGATCGCAGCCTGACAACAGGCTGCGATCTTTTTTGCTTTGTGTAGGAGCGAGCTTGCTCGCGATGGACTCAAGAACGACGCGGGGCATCAGATGCCCAGCGTTATCGTTAACGACCATCGCGAGCAAGCTCGGCTCCTACAGGGGATTGTGCCGAACGCGGTATTTTGAACGGCACATTCACCGGTTGGCTTATTTAGCGGTAAAGGTGGTGTAGCTGTTGATCAGGTTGCGGTAGTTCGGGATGCGCTCGGACAGCAGGTTGGCCAGGCCTTCCATGTCGTTGCGCCAGTCGCCTTGCAGCTCGCAGGCTACCGAGAACCAGTTCAGCAGTTGGGCACCTGCGGCCGACATGCGTGCCCAGGCAGCCTGTTGTACGGTGGTGTTGAAGGTGCCGGAAGCGTCGGTCACCACGAACACGTCGAAACCTTCGGCCAGGGCCGACAGGGTCGGGAACGCTACGCAAACGTCAGTCACCACACCGGCGATGATCAGTTGCTTGCGGCCGGTGGCCTTGATGGCCTTGACGAAGTCTTCGTTGTCCCAGGCGTTGATCTGGCCTGGACGGGCGATGAACGGCGCATCCGGGAATTGGGCTTTGAGTTCCGGCACGATCGGGCCGTTCGGACCGCTGTCGAAGCTGGTGGTCAGAATGGTCGGCAGGTTGAAGAACTTGGCGATGTCGCCCAGGGCCAGCACGTTGTTCTTGAATTCGTTGGGCGAGAAATCCTGCACCAGCGAGATCAGACCGGTCTGGTGATCGACCAGCAGTACGACGGCGTCATCTTTGTTCAGGCGCTTGTAAGGAACGTTGCTCATTGGAAAAACTCCTTGGTGGATGATTATTGCGTGTCACGCCGACGCAAGGGCGCCGGCGTTTTGGTTATGCGTCAGAAAGCAAAGCAGGAGCAGCCGAACGCGCCCCAGAAACCGGCGAAATCGCTGACCGGCGCGTTCGACAGGCGTGCCCGTTCATGGCTGTGGGAATGCACTGCGCACGGACCACTGCACTGGTGAACCTGAGCCTGCATCGGTGAGTTCGGGCGCCAGTGACCCGGCACCTTCACCACCGGCGACCAGTCCGGCAGCACCGGCACGCTGGCAGGTCCCAGCTTCTCGAAATCGCCAGCGGCGTATACGACCTTGCCGCCAACCACCGTCAGCACCGACTCGATCCACTTGATCGCTTCTTCGTCGACGCTGAAAAAGTCCGCGCTCAGTGCCGCCACGTCCGCCAGTTGCCCGACCTTGATCTGGCCCTTCTTGCCCTGTTCGGAAGAGAACCAGGCGCTGCCGTGGGTGAACAGTTCCAGCGCGGTCTGGCGCGACAGCCCTTCGGCGTGCAGCTCCAGGCCACCGACGGTGCGACCGCTGACCATCCAGTACAGCGAGGTCCACGGGTTGTAGCTCGAAACCCGCGTTGCATCGGTACCGGCGCCTACCGGCACGCCTTCGGCCAGCATGCGCTTGATCGGTGGCGTGGCTTCGGCAGCCTTGGCGCCGTAACGCTCGACGAAGTATTCGCCCTGGAACGCCATGCGGTCCTGAATCGCGATGCCGCCGCCCAGCGCCCTCACCCGCTCGATGTTCTGCGGGGTGATGGTTTCGGCGTGGTCGAAGAACCACGGCAGACCGTTGAACGGAATGTCGCGATTGACCTTCTCGAACACGTCGAGCATGCGGCTGATGGATTCGTTGTAAGTGGCGTGCAGACGGAACGGCCAGCGCTGTTCGACCAGATGGCGGACCACCGGCTCCAGTTCGTCTTCCATGCTCTGCGGTAAGTCCGGGCGCGGCTCGAGGAAGTCTTCGAAGTCCGCCGCCGAGAACACCAGCATTTCTCCGGCGCCGTTGTGCCGCAGGAAGTCGTCGCCCTGGTGCAGGCTGACGCTGCTGGTCCAGTTCTTGAAGTCGGTGAGTTCTTCCTTGGGCTTCTGGGTGAACAGGTTGTAGGCGATGCGCACGGTCAGTTGCTGGTCCTTGGCCAACTGCTCGATCACCTGGTAATCGTCCGGATAGTTCTGGAAACCGCCGCCGGCATCGATGGCGCTGGTCAGGCCCAGGCGATTGAGTTCGCGCATGAACTGGCGGGTCGAGTTGACCTGATATTCCAGCGGCAGCTTCGGCCCCTTGGCCAGGGTCGAATACAGGATCATCGCGTTGGGACGCGCCACCAGCATGCCGGTGGGGTTGCCGTTGGCATCACGGACGATCTCGCCACCCGGCGGGTTCGGCGTGTCGCGGGTATAACCGGCCACACGCAGCGCGGCACGGTTGAGCAAGGCACGGTCGTACAAGTGCAGGACGAACACCGGGGTGTCCGGTGCGGCCTGGTTGAGTTCGTCCAGCGTCGGCATGCGCTTTTCGGCGAACTGGAATTCGTTCCAGCCACCCACCACTCGTACCCACTGCGGGGTCGGTGTGCGGTCGGCCTGCTCCTTGAGCATGCGCAGTGCATCGGCCAGCGACGGCACGCCTTCCCAGCGCAGTTCCAGGTTGTAGTTCAGGCCACCACGGATCAGGTGCAGGTGCGAGTCGTTCAGGCCAGGGATCACGCAACGACCCTTGAGGTCGATCACCTGAGTGCCCGAGCCGCGCAGGGCCATGGCTTCGGCATCGCTGCCGACCGCGACGAAGCGACCCTCGCGAATGGCCACGGCGCTGGCGTGCGGATTTTCCCGGTCAACGGTATGGAACTGGCCATTGAACAAAATCAGATCGGCGTTCATCGCGTTTCCTTAAGGCTGAGTGGAATGGGATTGGCCGGCTTCCAGCCACGGCGTAAAAAGCCGCGTGGCCATCGGCATGAAGACGTACACCACCGACAGCACGATGGTCAGGGTGATCAGGAACGTGGCGACCACGTAGCTGGACAGAAAGGCATTGAGCGATAGCAGCGGCCCCCAGATCAGTGGCACCAGCAAGGTGTGCGGCAGGATCACCAGCAGCGTCACCACGGCCTGTTTCCAGCGCGGCGGTGGCGATGCCGCGTCGGCCAGCGGGGCGAACCAGAATTCGTTGACCGGATTGACTTCGGTCTGGTCGCCGTCGGCCAGCATCGGCGCGGCTTCGTCGACCAGCGCCTGGCGCTGCGGCGAATCGAGCCAGCGCTGCATCGCCTCGGTGGAACAGAAGCGTAGTACACAGGTGAACAGGTGCAGACCCGCCTGCTTGCCACGGACCACATCCACCCCCAAATGCCCCTCGCTCTGCCCCGCCACCTTGACGATGTTGCGCAGCCAGGCTTCATAGGGTGTTTCAAAACCGGCCTTGATCCGGTGTTTGACGATCAGGGTGACGACTTCGCCAGCTCCGGGGCTGGTCGGTTCAAGTCGATTGAAATCAGACATACGCAAGGCTCCGGCAAATCGAGTAGTGAGATTGCCGGGGTGGGGGAAGAAAAAATTGGATGTACGTGCTCTTTTTCAGAGCTTGGGGTCTGTGGATCGACATAGAACCAATGTGGGAGCGGGCTTGCTCGCGAAGAGGCCGTGTCAGCCAACATCTTTGGAGACTGACACACCGCC
>NZ_JBSVXG010000061.1:0-30747 GCF_054070595.1 Pseudomonas sp. SDO55104_S430
GGACGAACGGGATACAGAGAAGCCGCACTCATCTTTCTTACCTCGGTGGAATAGTTGTTTTTGTATGGCACCCGTTTTATCCGGGCGGGGCCTATAGAACCATTCGACGATGGTAGTAACAAGCCCACACAATTCGTCCTGATAACCCCAAAAATACCCATCCCACCTACTCCCAACTGTAGGAGCGAGTTCACTCGCGATGGTCGTGAACGATTACGTTGGCTACCTGAATACACACAATCCACCCTGTAGGAGCCAGCTTGCTCGCGATGGTCGCCAACGATAACGCTGGCTCCCTGAACGCCCGCGGTGCCTGAATTTCCATCGCGAGCAAGCTCGCTCCTACACACAAACAAACCCATCTCCCGGGATTGTTACAAAATCCATCAAAGGTGTTTATCAAAACCCCACCTATATGAATTCCACCCCCACCCCTAAAATTCGCCCCGCCAACCCGGCACCAGAGTTAACACGTTACAGCCCCCACGAAGGCAGTTAACCCAAACCCAAGTAGTGCAGTTACACACGCAACCCCAAAAAGGTTGCGTGCCCCCTTTCGCCCTCAAAAAGGTAAAAATCAGATGAAAGCTTTATTGGTTCTGGCCCTCTCAAGCCTGTGCGCAACCGCCATGGCAGACGAGATCCAGACTGATGTCGCGCAGCAACAACCGGCCATCGAGGAATACACTTACTCCATGAACCTGGACATCGCCAAAGTTATCTCCATGAGCGAAGTGCCCAATGTTTGTGAAGTTGTCCCGGCCAAAATGGAATATGACGACTCCAAGGGCCAACGCCATATTCTGCGTTACAGCGTCATGGGTAACGGCTGCTCCGGCGGCTGATCTAACTGCACTCTGCCCCCACACCAAACCCGCTTTTATGTAGCAGCTGGCGAAGCCTGCGTCCGGCTGCGCAGCAGTCGTAAAACCTGCACACGCGGTCTACCTGAAAACCGCACTTGCCGACGTTACGACTGCTTCGCAGCCGGACGCAGGCTTCGCCAGCTGCTACAGGGTCACGCGCAGCCTTCGAGAGAGGTCGAATTCACCCATTTCCAGTCGAACCCAGTAGTGTCTGGAGCGGTCAAAAACCAACCAAAAACACAACATGTAGTAAAAAACCGCTTTTTCTGCTCATTTTTTAAGCAAAACCTGAGTCAAGCGATTTTTCCGAAAAAAATTCTTCTCCCGCCAAAGGCCCATAAACCCTCGCTCTGGCCGAAAAACCTCCCCTCTCGGCCGCTCCATGCGTGGATTCGCCCCACCACGGCCGGAAAAATTTCCCTATAATGCCGCCTTAAACGGGCCTGCAATATTCCCTTACAGGGACGAACGCCAATCTGAAGCCCACGCCGAAGTCCTCACCGACTTCAGCGCCCCTCAGAGGCTCTCGGAACCCGTACAAAATTATGTTTATTTGCCTGCGCGTGCCGCTGCAAAGAACGCTATCCAACGCGGCCAGTACGGCCGTGTGAAAAACAGACCATCCATTTCACACGGGCAACTGGCCCTCACGCAGGAGACGACACGTCATGCTGAGCTGGGACGAATTCGACAAAGAAGACACGGAAGTAGCGGCCAAGAGCGCCAACGCTGGCCAAGCCGCCGAACCCACCATGGACCGTCTCGACAGCGCCGGCGGTGCCGCCGCCCTGGAAGCCCGTGCCGTGACCGCCGCTGACTCCGCTGCCGTTGCCCGCGCCAAAGCCTCCCTCGACACCCTCGACATCGCCGAAGGCCTCGCTGAACTCGAAGGCGCCTCCGCCCGTGTCGCCGTTGACGAAAAGCGCATGATCAACTGCCGCGCCGACCTCAACCAACTCGTGCCATTCAAGTACGACTGGGCCTGGCAGAAATACCTGGACGGCTGCGCAAACCACTGGATGCCGCAAGAAGTCAACATGACCGCCGACATCGCCCTCTGGAAAAACCCGGAAGGCCTGACCGACGACGAGCGCCGCATCGTGATGCGCAACCTCGGCTTCTTCTCCACCGCCGACTCCCTGGTTGCCAACAACCTGGTTCTGGCCGTGTACCGCCTGATCACCAACCCGGAATGCCGCCAGTACATCCTGCGCCAGGCATTCGAAGAGGCGATCCACACTCACGCCTACCAGTACTGCATCGAATCGCTGGCCATGGATGAAGGCGAGATCTTCAACATGTACCACGAGATCCCATCGGTCGCGAAAAAAGCCACCTGGGGCCTCAAATACACCCGCTCGATCTCCGATCCGAAGTTCGAAACCGGCACCGTCGAAACCGACAAAGAACTGCTGCGCAACCTGATCGCCTACTACTGCGTTCTGGAAGGCATCTTCTTCTACTGCGGCTTCACCCAAATCCTCTCCATGGGCCGCCGCAACAAAATGACCGGCGTCGCCGAGCAGTTCCAATACATCCTGCGCGACGAATCCATGCACCTGAACTTCGGTATCGACGTGATCAACCAGATCAAAATCGAAAACCCACACCTGTGGGATGCCGAAATGAAGGAAGAAGCCTCGCAGATGATTCTGCAGGGTACCCAGCTGGAGATCGAATACGCGCGTGACACCATGCCTCGCGGCGTGTTGGGCATGAACGCGGCGATGATGGAGGACTATTTGAAGTTCATCGCTAACCGTCGTCTGAGCCAGATTGGTTTGAAGGAAGAATATCCAGGGACTACCAACCCGTTCCCTTGGATGAGCGAGATTATGGACTTGAAGAAAGAGAAGAATTTCTTTGAGACTCGGGTTATTGAATATCAGACTGGTGGTGCGTTGAGCTGGGATTAAGATATCGCACACCTCCCAATCAAATCTCATATTAAAACTAAAAAATAAAATGGCCCTGAGGCATTCAGGGCCATTTAGTATCTGCTAAATATAAATATCGTGTATTAGGGACAATTAAGATATGAACATAAACCTACCCTCCAGATACGAAGATTTGGATGCAGCGTACAAAGGTCGCCTTTCACCAAACCAAGAACTTATAAGCATTATTGACAAAGCTTATAAATCAATGAAGATTTCCGGAGGCATCAGATTTATTCCACTTTACGGAGAAAGTGGATCGGGAAAAAGCTCTGCATCTAGAGAACTCTCAACTCATATGCCCTCTGTTGTATGCGTGGTACTTGAACGATCTGAAGTAGAAAACTTAGAAGCCCTAACAACTAAAGTAAAATCAATACACAAATTAAATCCTGACAAATTAATCGTTGCCGTGATTGACCAGTACGAAGAAAACGTGCAAGGAAAGGAGCGGATTCCGACTCAATTTGTAGAGCACCTCAGCCTACTAGATCGTGGCGACTGCAAGGATATCCCAGTAGTTTTCATATGGTTGACAACAAGTAGACAATTTAGAGACGTACTAGCCGACGCGACAACTAGAAACAAACGCATACTTATTTCCAGAGACTTAGAGATAATGGGTCCAGCGCAAAAAAGCTGGCCTCGAATCATTGAAGAAACATTCTCTTTTCACAACATGGACAAACCTCTCTCTGATTACGAAATAATAAGTGCAGACATCGAAAAAATTTCTCTTATCAGCAATACAATCGGCGAAACAATAGAGAAGGTCGCAGACAAACTTGGAGAAAATATCGACGGGCTGCAAAATCTTTCCGAGTACCAAGTAACCTTGCTATGGCCAGTGAGCGATGGCTTACGAAATCAACGCATCATGCAATTCTCAAAACCACGGGACGAATACAGGCTCAACTGGGAAGCTTGGTATGCAGAATTGAATGAGGATGACAGAAGAACTCTGCCTCTTCACGAGCTAAACAGAGCCAGACTTTATTTCGACTTTAGAGTTATTCCAATTCGAGCAGCAGACCTGCACATGTTATGCCTTGAACTAGATAACGACCAAAAAACATTGGGCAAAACATTTTTAACCAGATTTAAAAGCACTCACTTTTTCCATGTAATCTCCGGAAACTGGGAAAATTACTCCTATGCCCCAGCAAGAGAAAGGGAATCCAATAGATCTAGAGATGCTAAAATCTGGTACGACACTGTAACGTCTAGCCCAACAGCTCTTGGCAAACGCATAGCCAAAATACTCTCTGCTTGTGGTTTACCCTCTGCCCACGAAGTTGACATAAAGACAATATATTCGAGTGTTAGGGCTGACATTTTCGCTGACTCAAACGAGAAAACCAAGACCAAACGCATTATTGAAATTAAAGTATTCTCTCCAGAAAACACAATGCCATCCACAATCAAAGAGCAGATAAAAATCACGCTAAAAAGGCACGCACAACTCGCAGGCTTTTTACAGCGTCAATAAGATTTAAACATATCTGCAGTGCATGTAAGTATCGCCAAGAAATCATCGCTCTTGGCGATATTTCAGCATGGTAGTGTTGTATTATCCCTAAAAACAAAACTGTTTGACTTTCCCCAAAAAAAAACGCTCACTAAATTAAGGCAATTGATAGCTTGATTTTAGTGCCCTACAGCCATACGCTTTGCATCGGTGCCTAAGAAACACCTCACACAGCGGATTTACCGCCCCGACAGAAGCGGCTTTTTTGTGCCTACGGGATATCCCTGCGCATAGAAAATCTCTGTTATGCCGGGAGTGGGCTAATACAAGACCCGAAAGGGGAATATGTCCGGCCCTCTGTGTGGGGTTTCTTAACTCCCGGCACCCAGCCCTAAGAAAGCTGAAATCACACAGAGGTAATGGATATGCCTAAAAATATCGCTCGCTTTACGAGGATAAGCAGCCTTCATCGCGCTCCCTCCTACGCGCTTCCGCTTCTGGAGGCCAACGATGTCTGAACCACACATCCCCACTGCCTTCACCCGCCATAACCTTTTTCTTCACGCCCTCTTACTTGAAAACCAACCATGGTTCTGCGCCCGCGATATCGGTCGTTTGATGGGTGTCCATTTGAGTGACCGTATGGTCGGGAAACTGGATAAGGACCAGCGTCGTTTTTTGTGTATTGAGTATTTTCGGAAGCCAGAAAAACAATTGATGCTCAGCGAGTCCGGTGTGTACGCGCTATTGGTGTATCACTACATTCCCGGCAATCGCTTGCTGCGTGAGTGGTTGACCCATCAAGTGGTGCCATCTCTACGCGATGCAAAATCCTCGGAAGATTCGTCTCGGCCGTTGTTGAGTGTGTTGGATTGGCCGGAGATGTCGCTGACCCTGTTGCATTGGCAGGATGAGGGCTGGATTCGGTTGAGGGACATGCCGTATTGGTTGAACGATCAGACGCAGCGACGGCCAACAGTAGCTAAGCCATGGTGGCGCAGAGTTACACAGGCGATTCAGGCATCGAAGCGTTCGCTGGGTTAGTGATGCGTTCGTAGGATCCCTTGTAGGATTCGTAGTTCTTTTCTGTAGGAATTTTCGTAGACAGCCATGATGGCCACTCAGTATCGTCCGAGGGTTTCCCACCCTCGGCGACTGTATGAACGAAAAGAAGAAGGACAGCGATTGGAGCATTCATGAGATTCGGGCAGCAGTGGATGCCTATCTGAGGATGCTTTCGCTAGAACTCAGCGGTAAGAAGTTCGTGAAGACCGAACAGAACCTTGCGCTGCGCCAAACGGCCTTGCCCACTCGTACTAAAGGTTCTGTCGAATTCCGAATGCAGAACATCTCCACTGTTCTGATGAACATGGATAGGGATTTCATCAAGGGATACAAACCTGCCCGGAACGTTGGTTCAAACGTTGAACAAGCAATCCGGGAAGTGCTGACTGAAAAAGGTGTTCAGGCTGGCGATCCCACCGCCCCCACAGCAGACGAAGAAACACTAGAACGTCGCGCTGCAGCGCTTCAGAAGCAAAAGATCACTGAACCACCACAAGGCATTAAGAAGCCGAAACGAGCGGCAAGCTCTCGCACGGTTTACGTGCGAGATCCTGAAGTTCGAGCTTGGGTCCGCAATGAAGCCGAAGGCCGCTGTGAAGGCTGCGGCGAGCCTGCTCCATTTCACATGTTTGATTTGCCTTTTCTCGAAGTTCACCACGTAAAGCCGCTTGCTGAGAAAGGCTCTGATCAGATTACTAACGCTGTGGCTTTGTGCCCAAATTGTCATCGTCGTTGCCATCACTCGAATGATCGAGAGACATTCACTGAATCAATTTATGGGAAGGTAAAACGGCTAATTCGCGAGTGAAATATCGAATTTACTGAATGGCAGTAGGTTTATCCTCGTCCGGCCGGACACTGGTTACTAATCCCTATCACTCGGCGTTACTGATGCTCTGGGAGCTTTTGGCATTGGGGCTGCTTCACAGCCCAGCGGGGATAAATCCCCTCACCACAGAGATGAGTGCTGACTTAATGTTGCGTTGATATCAAGAATCGCGAACAGGCTATCTAGGGTAGCTTGGAACCTTTGTTTCAGGCTTTACAACCTTGCCGAAACCACCCGTACACCGTACTGGGGAATAATCCCGTCAGCGGTGATCAACTCCAGTCCTTCTGCCTGAGCTTGAGCTATCAACATCCGATCAAACGGATCGCGGTGAATCTCCGGTAGCTTTCCCGCCTGCTGTCCATGGAACAGTGTTATCGGCAGTTTGGTAAAACCCTCATCTTCAACCAGAGCCTCAAGATCCTGCGGAGCATCAAGCATCCCTTTAGCTTGTTTGATCGATATTTCCCAAATCGAGGCGGCGCTTACCAGGACTTGATTCCTAGGCTCTGCAATCATCTGTCGAGCGTCTGCGCCAAGCGCTGGATCATCGGACAACCACCAAAGAAAGGCATGTGTATCCAATAACAAGCGCCTCATAGGTTGCCCTCAAATCCATCGATGATCTCCTCAGGAGTGATATCAAAGTCTGCGGAAATACGAATTTTCCCTTTCAATCGCCCAGGGACGCGTGCCCGTGGCGTATCGACATGAGGGAGCAGATCTAGATAAGGCTTGCCAGCCTTGGCAATTACAACCTTGTCGCCGTGCCATGCACGTTCAGCAAGTTGCGAGAGTTGGGATTTTGCTTCATGCATGTTCACTTGCACCACTTCACTCATAAGGCACCTCCTGGTGGTTAGCTAACTCAGACTAAGCTTGAGGATTTCTGAAGGCAAGGTTCCGAGCTGACCTTCTGTCATCCCAGTTGTTGCCGAATGAGTAGCCTGCTCTTTCCGTTGAAACGTCAAACGCGAATCAACACGTGCACCCTCCCCCACGACCCGCTATTAATACGCCACCCTCCATCGACGAACCGAGCGCCATGAAATTCGACCTCGCCTACTGCCAAAGCCTCGACGACAAGCTGTCGATCTACGACGTACGCGATCTCAATTTCGACGAGACCATCGCCTTCGATTCCGCCAAGGAACACTTCCAGTGCCCCAACGACGCCTGTCGTTCGGCGTTCGATACGGCGAATGTGTTGACGACGTTTAACGCCAAGAACGTGAATTACGTTCGCACCCCGCACTTCAAGAACACGCCCAGCACCCGGCATGTGGCGGATTGTCCTTATGTGAGTCTCAAGGCGCCGGCGTCGGGGGTGGAGGGGGAAACGGATGACGGGCGTGAGGAGCATTTTCCGTCGGAGTTGTTGCTGACTCGGCGTCAGTATGTGCGCAAGCCGTCGAGCCCTGCTGGGGTGGCGCAGGATGTTTCAGAGGCGCCGAAAGCTGCTTCTGTGGCTGACGATACGGAGCACCCAGGCCGCGAATCGGCGCCGGACAAGACCAGTGTGTTTGCCCATCCCGTGGAGTGTTTTGTTTCGAATTTCGAGGACAAGGAACTGCTCAAGCGCATGCCGTTGAAGATCGGTGATCACACGGCCAGTTACGCCTCGTTCTTCAAGAAGATCGAGTATCTGCAGGACAACAAGGGGCTGGTTTACTGGGGCCGGATCAAGGAGATCAAGGATTACACCCAGAGCTTTCGCATCGATTTCGAGAAGAAGGTGTGGTTCGAGAAGAAGCCGTATTCGGTCAATGTTTACCTGAGCAAGAAGCTGATCGAGGGCTACCGCAAGCGCAAGGCGTTTCTAGAGGAGATCAAGCATGCCATCCACAGTGAGGCCGAGTTGTATTGCTTCTTTTATGGCGTGACGCCGGCGTTGAAGCATGTGCCGAGCAAGAAAAACCCCGAGCAGACGTTCGGGGTGTTCAGTGCGGATATTGAGAATCTGGATCACTTTATTGTGCGGGAGGCGCCGGGGTTGGAGGGTTAGCCAACGGCATCAACGGTTCGCTTGAGCCTCTTCGAACTCCCATATTTCCTGCCTGACTTCTTGACGCCGAGTGCGTGCTTTCTGAACACCGGGCTCATCAACGCCGCAGTAATGGCGTAACCAGTGAGCCATCATTTCCTCATCTGGCAGCGAGTAACCTTTGGCGTTTTTGTTGCCCCGGACGAAGCCGTTAATCATTGCGTCAAAGCGGCCGGCCAGGATTTCGTCTGGTGGCAAACAGCCCCACTCAGCCACATAGCCCTCGAAGAACCAGGCGATTTCCTTGATGTGGCCCTGTGCGCTTCGATGACCGCGTTTGTACAGCCGATACTCATGGCTGCCCTCGGCAAATCGCTCGTGCATGACGTCGGGAGCCATCCATTGCAAGGCGTCATGTTGCGAGGCGTCACGCGTCACTCCGTAGAGCCAGCGATCAGTAAAGCGTTTAACAAAACCCTCGACATCCGCTTTTTTCGCGTCCGCGAAAATCATGCAATAACGGGTTTGTATATGGATGACGTACAGCACGTGTTTGCGTTGCACGGTGGTGGCGTGGACCAGCCATTGTTCGGCGGACTCACCGACCTCATCGTCTTCGATAACGGTGGAGGGTGGTTTTTCCACCGGGGTGATTTTTTTACCTTTGTGCACGCGGCTGAAGAAGTTGCTGGCCGCTTCGGTGCAGTTGAAGATCAACATTCTGGTTTCGCCTAATCCTTTCAAAACTACGGCTCTTCAGCCCACTCGATTACGTAAGGTTTGCGAACGGCATCGGCAATTCTTGCACGCAAATCCTCGCTCAGAACCGACAGATCCTCATCGCTTAGCAAGTCATAAGCAACCATCAACATTAACGATAGAGAGACCTCGGAACGGCGCCCTGTATTGAATGCGCTTGCCAAATCCTTGTCTCGATTTCGCATGAGTCGATAGAGCGTACGGTATCGAGCGTGTGCCGATAAGGTTTCGTTTTGAGCGATCGTCTGAGCATCGGCAAGGACGCCTCGACAAAAGCGATCCAGCGCCAACTCAGAAAGCTCTTTGTACTTTTTCCAGTCGTTGTCGGATATGGACATGACACCGTCTCCACTAAAGCCCTGCGATGAAGTGCAACTGTTCGGAAGGGCCAACATCGCAAATTGTAAAAATCAGTCGCCAAAAAACTACACTCGACACGCCCTTCAAAACAACTCAAACCGCTCTTCCCTCACATCCCGCGAGTCCAGGCCGATCATCACGCTGAACGCTCCCGCCTCCGCCGCGTATTCCAGTTTTGCGTTGTAGAACTTGAGGTCCTGCTCGCTCAGGTTGAAGTACACGGTTTTCTCTTCTCCTGGCTGCAGTGTGACGTTTCGGTAGCGCTTAAGTTCTTTGACCGGGCGGCTGATCGAGGCGCTGATGTCGCGGATGTAGAGCTGCACTACGGTGGCGCCGGCGCGGGGGCCGGTGTTTTTCACCACGACGCTGGCGCCCAGGACTTCGCCGCGCTTGAGGCTGCGTCGGGTCAGGGTGATGGGCGAGACGCTGAATTGGGTGTAGCTCAGGCCGAAGCCGAACGGATAGAGCGGGCCGTTTTCTTCGTCGAAGTAGCGTGAGTCTTGCGCTCGTGGTTCATCGAGTTGGATGGGGCGGTTGGTGTTCAGGTGGTTGTAGTACGTAGGAACCTGCCCCACCGAGCGTGGGAAAGTGATGGGCAGTTTGCCGGACGGGTTGTAGTCACCGAACAGGACGTCGGCGATGGCATTGCCGCCTTCGGTGCCGCTGTACCAGGTTTCGAGCACGGCATCGGCCATGTCGTGTTCCTTGCCGATGGACAGCGGGCGGCCGTTCATCAGGACCAGCACCAGCGGTTTGCCGGTGGCCTTGAGTGCTTGGACCAATCGCGCCTGGTAGCCCGGCAGGCCGAGGCTGGAGCGACTGGCGCCTTCGTAGGACATGCCGCGCGACTCGCCCACGACTGCCACAACCACGTCAGCCCGGCGTGTGATATCCACGGCTTCCTGCAGCATGCTGGTGGGTGAGCGCGGGTCGACTTCCACGTCAGCGGGATTGGCGCCGGGGGTGTTGAGGTAGCTGAGGATTCGTGGATCGTCGGTGACGTCCGCGCCCCGGGCGTACAGCAGATGGTCGGCGCCGCCGAGGGCGTTGGCGATGCCGTCGTACACCGAAACCGCCTGTGAAGAGGTCGCGATGGAGCTCCAGTTGCCCAGCATGTCGAGCCGGCTCTTGGCCAGCGGCCCGACGACGGCGATCGTCGTGGATTTGTCGAGGGGCAGGACGTTGCGCTGGTTCTTCAGCAACACGAGGCTCTTGCGCGCAACGTCTCGGGCTTCGGCGCGATGCATACGGCTTTCGGCGAGGATGTCTTCGGGGTCATCGCTGGCCGTGCCGATGCGCAGGTAGGGGTCGGCGAACAGGCCCATGTCGTACTTGGCGCCGAGGACTTCTCTGACAGCATCGTCGACTTCTTCCTGCGAGACCGCGCCGGATTGCAACAGGCCGGGCAGCTCGTCGCGAAACAGGGTGTCGGACATGCTCATGTTGAGCCCGGCCTTGATCGCCAGCATCGCCGCCTCGCGTCCGGTGCTGGCCACGCCATGGCTGACCAGATCGGCCACGGCGTTGAAGTCGCTGATGATCAGGCCTTTGAAACGCCATTGCTGGCGCAGCAGATCGCGGATCAGCCAGGTGTTGGAGGTGGCCGGGATGCCGTTGATGGCGATGTAGGTCAGCATCATGGCGCCGACGCCGGCCCGCACCGCCGCGCGATACGGCGGCAGATAGTCCTGATACATGCGCGGCAGGCTCATATCCACCGAGTTGTAGTCCCGCCCGCCCTCGGCGGCGCCGTACAGCGCGAAGTGTTTGGCGCTGGCCATGACATTGCCGGCCACGCCCAGGTTGCTGCCCTGCAACGCCTCGACCATGGTCGCGGTGTAGCGCCCGGAGAGCCAGGCGTCTTCGCCCCAGCCTTCGGATGCCCGGCCCCAGCGTGGGTCGCGGGTGATGTCGACCATGGGCGAAAACACCATGTCCAGGCCGTCGTCGCTGGCCTCTTGCGCGGCGGTGCGGCCAGCGAGGGCGATGGCGTCGGTGTCCCAGGTGGAGGCCAGGCCGATGCCGATCGGAAAAATCGTACGGTGGCCGTGGATTACGTCGTAGGCAAAGAACAGCGGGATCTTCAGGCGGCTGCGCATCGCGGCGTCCTGGAATTCGCGCAGGTCCGCGCGGCCCACCGCGTAGAAGATGCCGCCGACTTGGGACTTGGCCGCCTCTCGCAGCAGCTGTTCGCGCGGGGATTGCACGCCGATGCAGTTCAGCCGCAGTTGGCCGATCTTTTCTTCCGGCGTCATTTGCTTGAGCAGGTTTTCAATGAAGTGGACTTTGGCGGACGCCGACGTCTGTTCTGCGTTTCCTTGCGCCAGAACCAGCTCGCTCACAAGGAGCGTCATGAGGATCAGCCAGGCAGTTTTGCGCATCGTCTTCCGTCCCGAGGGGCCTGCCTGTTCAGCGTCCCTCATCCGCAAGACAGCGTCTACTGTCATTTGTGACAGGTGTGAATAGTTTTTTTTGGCCGCTGCGGGCGCTGACCGTCCGTCTGGAGAAATGCAGTGATCCGAAAAATCAATTTGCTCCGGGCTCAAAACAACTGTACAAAAACACAGTATATTTTTTCCGACACCCCCGAGCCCGGAGAACACCATGGCCTCTCAAGCGATGAAAATCACCCTGGAACGTATCGCCCTCTTCCAATTCACCCCCACCCACTGCGCCCAGGCCCGAGCGATGCTGGGCTGGAGTGTGGAAGAGCTGTCCCGGGAAGCCGGGGTTTCGGTGGAGGCCATTGAGCGGTTTGAGGGCAAGCATGAAGTGCTGGATGTTACGCGGCTGACGTTGGCGTATCGGTTCGAGGCGGAAGGGTTGGTGTTCTTCCCGGGGTTTGCGCCGGGGCGTGGGATGAATGTGAAGGGCTCGACGCCGAATCCGATGGCGCGGGCGGATTTTGCGATGGTTGAGTGAGGCAACAGGTGATGGCATCGCCTCCTGTAGGAGCGAGCATGCTCGCGATGGTCGCCAACGATGACGCGGGGCGCCTGATGCCCCGCGGTGTTCTTTCGTTCATCGCGAGCATGCTCGCTCCTACAGGGATGAATTACGGCTTGAAGGCCGGTGTCCTTCGCGCATCGGCCAGCTGTTCATACCCATACGCCAACGCCAGCAACCGGGCTTCACTCCACCGAGGACCGAAGAAGAAGATCGAGGTCGGCACGCCTTCTTCGTCGATTCCCGAAGGCACCATGATGCCGGGGTAACCCGCCAGCGGCACGACGTTCATTGCAGCCGAGCCGACGTCGGAGACGAGAGCATCCAGTTGATGGGTGGTCAGCAACTCATCGATGACAACGGCATTTTCACCCTGGATTTTCCGCCAAAGCTGGTTGTAGGTTTGTTCGTCAAACACGACCTCATACGCGGCGAGCAGTGTGTTTTGGCCACGGCCTTCGTTGTTGGCAGCGTTGAATAGCAAAAGGTCTTCCATCGTCTGGGCAGGAATGCCTGTTCGGGTCGCGAGGTAACGCGGCAGGTCGCGCTTGATGCCCATGAAGAATGCCTCGTCTACACGCTCGGAGCGTGGGTCGGTCAGGTCTACGGGGATCAAGGTTGCGCCGGCGGACTGCATGAGTTCCAGGGCTTTGGAGAATTGGGGGGCGATCAGCAGCGGCAGGTCACCGCGGTCGAATTTGGCGGGGTAGCCGATTCGTTTGCCGACCAGTGAGCCTGGGCGCAACAGGGCGGTGTAATCCACGCCCGTCAACTCACGGGGCTTTTGTATCGGGTCGGCGGGATCGTCACCCGCCATGGCATTCAACAACAGGGCGGCGTCGCGCACGGTGCGAGCCATGGGGCCAGGTGTGTCGAGCTTCTGGGTGACGGGGATGATGCCGCTACGGCTCAACAGGCCAACCGTGGGTTTGATGCCCACCACACCGTTGAAAGACGCCGGGCAGATGATCGAGCCGGCGGTTTCGGTGCCGACGGTCAAAGGTGCAAACCCTGCTGCGGCCGCCGCAGCTGAGCCTGAACTGGAGCCGCAGGGATCACCGCTCAACAGATGCGGATTTTTGGTCTGCCCACCGCGACCGCTCCAACCGCTGGGAATAGCCGGGTCACGGAAATTGGCCCACTCGCTGAGATTGGTTTTACCGAGAATCACCGCGCCGGCCGCCCTGAGGCGTTGCACGATGAAGGCGTCCTGCGCAGCGGGACGCCCGACCATGGCCAGTGAACCGGCGCTGGTCTGCATCTCGTCGGAGGTGTCGATGTTGTCCTTGAGCAACACCGGAATGCCATGCAGCGGTCCACGGATGTAACCGCCCTTTCGCTCCTGGTCCATTGCCTCGGCCATGGCCAGGGCATCGGGATTGAGCTCGATCACCGCGTTGATCTTCGGACCGTTCCTGTCCAGTTTTTCCACGCGCTGTAGCAGGTGCTGCACCAGTGTGGCGGAGGTCAGTTGACCGCGATCCATCCACTGATTGATTTCATCGACACTCAAATACTCGAGCCTGGTTTCGGGGGCTGCGGTCGCTGTATTCATGAGCATCGAAAACAGCGCAACTCCGGTCAGCCGCTTCATGCGGCCGTTCAACTTTACGTCCATGTGAACATCCTTGATGACTGATAACGGGCGAGTGATTTCACCCGGTTTTCAGCCTACCGAAGCGGCGGGAAATGTCCGTCATCCCCGCCCGCGGTCGCTCGTACGAATGCTCAGCTCAACTTGTAGTCGCCTTAGCCGACGCTCTGTTGATCCTCATAAGCATGCTGCTCAACCGCCAGCCACCACGCCTCGCCCCGCCGTGGGTGCATCAGGTTGAAGGCCTCGCCCATTTGCGGCGTGGTGATCGACACGCTGCGCTCCCAGGCCAAGGCCAGGATGCGGTCGAAAGGTTCGTACCAGGCATGCATCGACAGATCGAACGTGCCGTTGTGGATCGGCAACAACCAGCGGCCTTTGAGGTCGATGTGAGCCTGCAGGGTTTGCTCGGGCTGCATGTGCACGTGCGGCCACTCGACGTTGTAGGCACCGGTTTCCATCAGGGTCAGGTCGAAGGGGCCGTACTGTTCGCCGATGCGTTTGAAGCCGTCGAAGTAGCCGCTGTCGCCGCTGAAGAAGATCCGCGTGTCGCCGTCGATCATCACCCACGAGGCCCAGAGGGTGCTGTTGCCATCGAACAGGCCACGGCCGGAAAAGTGTTGCGATGGCGTGGCGACGAAGCGCAGGCCATCGACCTCAGTGTCTTGCCACCAATCCAGTTGCCGAACCTTGCTCGCGTCGATCCCCCATTTGATCAGGGTGTCGCCCACGCCCAGCGGCGTCAGGAAATATTTGGTCTTGTCAGCAAGTCGCAACACCGCCTGATGATCCAGGTGGTCGTAGTGATCGTGGGACAGGATCACCGCTTCGATCGGCGGCAATTGCTCAAGGCTGATGGGCGGCTGGTGAAAGCGCTTGGGACCGGCCCATTGCACGGGCGAGGCGCGCTCGGCGAATACCGGGTCGGTGATCCAGAACTTGTCGCGCAGCTTGAGCAATACCGTGGAATGGCCGAGGCGATAGACGCTGTGGTTCGGCGCGGCGATCAGCGCGGCCTGGGTCAGGGGCTGCACCGGCACCGGCGCGCTGGGACGGGTGTCGCTGGGTTTGTGGAAAATCACGTTCCACATGATGCGCAGGGTTTTGCGAAAACCTTCGCGCTTGACCGGCGCGTGGTTGCGGTATTGCCCTTCTGTGTGGCGGGAAGCTTCAGGTGTGGCAGCGATATCCGCTGGAGAATTTGGGTGGGCCATGACTGAATGACTCCAGAAAAGCCGCGTGTCTCGCGACTTTCCGTTAGGGACTGTAGATGGCCAAGGCACGCAAGCATCAGCCGAACACTCTATTTTTTACTGTGCAGGATTAACAAAACATTACACTACACAGTGTACTTTCAAGGTTGCATCAAAGCCGCCGACAAGTAAACTGCTGAGTGTAATTTTTCTCTCCACCCTGCCGAAGCGTATTTATGACAGCTCCACAGCGCCTCACCGACCGTAAACGCGAAGCGATCATTCAGGCCGCGATCGCCGAATTCCGTACCAACGGTTTCGACATCACCAGCATGGACAAAATTGCCGCCACCGCCGGCGTGTCGAAGCGCACGGTGTACAACCACTTCCCCAGCAAGGAAGAGTTGTTCGCCGAGATCCTCAATCAGTTATGGGCCCGGGTGCACGCGCAGCTGGATACCCCTTATCGCCCCGATCTGCCGATGCGCGAGCAATTACGCTCATTGTTGATGGCGAAACTTCAGATGCTTGGCGATGAAAACCTCCTGAACCTGGCGCGGGTCGCCATCGGCGCCGCCATTCACTCCCCCGAGCGTGCGCAAAGCATGGTGGCGCGCATGGGCGAACACGAAGAGAGCCTGACCGTATGGATCCGTGCCGCCCAGGCAGACGGGAGGCTTAAGTCGGTCGCACCCGATTTCGCCGCTCAGCAGATCCACGGCCTGCTCAAGTCCTTCGCCTTCTGGCCGCAGATTTCCATGGGCATGCCGGGGTTGTCGGCGCCGGAACGGGAGACGGTGGTGGAGTCGGCGCTGGATATGTTCCTGGCCTGTTATCAAGTGCAATAAATGACATGGTTTTGAAGATGATTGGCCGCGCTGGCCATTGAAAATCCAGCGCGGCCAATGTGTTTCAGGATGAAACTGGCGTCGGACTATAGTGAATCTCAGTCCCCGCGACCTTCAGAGATCATCATGAGCCACGAACCCAACGACAAAGCCCCTGTCGATCACCTGCGTTTCCTTCATCCCCATGCCCACCTGGGCCCGACCTTCGGCACCGACAAATTTGCCCTGCGGGCAGAAGCCTTCGCGCGGTTCTTCGGCACCCCGACCTTCCTCGGCGCGCAGACCATTGTCGTGGTGGTGTGGGTGTGCCTGAACCTGTTCGGCGTCACCCACTTCGACGTCTACCCGTTCATCCTCCTGAATCTGGCGTTCAGCCTGCAGTCGGCCTATGCCGCGCCGCTGATACTGCTGGCCCAGACCCGCCAGGCCGCACGGGACAAGGCCCAGTCGGAAGCCGATGCGAAACACCGCGAAGAACTGGCGGTCACCAACAGCGAACGTCAGGTGCAAGCGGCGCAGAACACCGCGCAGTTGCTGCAACTGCTTGAGCAGAACACTCACCTGACGCAGATGACCAAGGAACTGACCGAGCGCATCGAAAGCCTGACCTCGGAGATGCATCAGCATTTCGTGCGCAAGGATGAGCTCAAATAGCCTTGGTATGCGCGGTGTCATAACCGGGTGTGTCGGGTTGAGCGGGCTTATGGGTTCAGTCTGTAGGTTCTTTAGTGGTCTCAAGATAGTCATCGCGGGCAAGCCCGCTCCCACAGGTTACGGGGTTGTCTGGAAGAACACCGTACACTGTGGGAGCGGGCTTGCCCGCGATGAGGCCATAAAAGACACCACAAAAACCTCAGCCTTGCACCAACTGGCGAACCGCCGAAATCTCCGGCACTTCCCGCCGATTCATGTACACCCGCAACGGCTCGGTGATGTTGATCCGCTCGTCGATGTTTTGATCCAGCAACAACTGAATCAGCTCCCGCTTGAGGGTCATGGTGGACTCAGGCCCGGCGACCCAGACAAATTCACTGGCCGCAATGATGCCGTCATCCGCCACATCCATCCCGAACGAGTCCTCGCTGAAACGCACGATGTAGTGCCCGGTCTTGCGATTAAGGCCGACAAAACCCTGGAGCTGGTCGGCGGCCTGGCAGATGAGTTGGGAAGTGATGCGCATGGTCAACCTCACAGAAAAGTGATCATCGGTTAACACGCAAAGTCAGCGGCTTTTCCCTCTGCCGGGGAAATGGCCGAGGGCCAGATTACGGCAAACGAACGCATGAAAGCTGTGATCGAAATCAGCTTTATGTCGGTCTCGCGATAGCGTCCGACACGCTCAATTGTTAAAAGGGAGGTCTTCAAAAAGTCTCGCGAAAGGATCTCGACCATGTCTGCAACTTTCACCAAGAGCACTTTGCTGCTGAGCCTGTTGCTCGGCCTGTCTCAATTTCAAGCCCAGGCCCAGGCCGCCAACGCGCCCAGCCCCGCGGCTCTGGCGACACGATTGGGCATTCCCAACCCGGCCGTGATCGCACACCGTGGCGCGTCCTTCGACGCACCGGAGTCCACTGCCGCCGCCTACAAAACCGCCCGCGACCTGGGCGCCGATTACCTGGAACTCGACCTGCAACGCAGCAAGGACGGCGTGCTGTTTGCCTTGCACGACGACAACCTGCAACGCACCACCGACGTCGCCACCAAGTTTCCCGAGCGCAAGGACAGCCCGGCCCATGCCTTCACCATGGCCGAGCTGAAAACGCTGGATGCCGGCAGCTGGTTCAATGCTGCCTACCCCGATCGCGCGCGGCCTTCGTTCGCGGGGCTGAAGATCCTGACCCTCGACGAAATCATCGACATCGCCCAAGGCAATCCGCTGCATCAGCCGGGGCTGTACATCGAGACCAAGGAGCCGAAGCAGTTTCCCGGGATCGAGCATGATCTGAAGATGAAACTGCAGGACCGTGGCTGGCTGAGTCCGGCGGGTTCCAAGCTAGGTAAAAGCGAGCTGGCAGTCGGTCAGGGCAAAGGCAAGGTGGTGTTGCAGACATTCGAGAAGAGCAGCCTGGAACTGCTGCAAAAGGAAATGCCGAAGGTGCCGAAGATCCTGTTGCTGTGGGTTGGCGAAGGCAATATCGAGCCGGCGTCGAAGGTCACTTTTGCCGACTCCGGCGAGAAGGACAAGGCGGCTTACTACGCCAAGCAGCAGCCCAAGGACAAGGCAGAGTTCCATCGTTGGGTTGACTACGCCAAGGCCCAGGGCGCGATTGGCACCGGGCCGTCTGCGGCGCTTACCAAGGGTGGCGATCAGAGTTATGCGGATCTGGTGCAGCCGTGGATGAACCAGTACACCCATGACCAGGGGATGTTGGTGCATGTGTATACCGTGGATGATGCGGTGGATTATCAGAAGGTGATGGATGCGGGGGTCGACGGGATCTTCACCAACCGGGCTGCGGAGTTGTTGAAGTTCTACAAGCGGCCGGCGGCGGCGAGTGTGGGGCAGGTTTTGCAGAACAACGGTTACTGATCACACCGAAGATCCCCTGTCTATGTAGGAGCCGAGCTTGCTCGCGATGAACCTGAGAACGCCGCGTGGTGTCAGATACCCAGCGTTATCGTTAACGACCATCGCGAGCAAGCTCGGCTCCTACAGGGTATAGGGGACGGTGTGGATTTAAGGGTGGATTAAGTTACGCGAGCTAATCTGATCTCACTTAAACAGCTCACCCAAGGAAAGACCATCATGAAGACTTTGACCGCCCTGTTCGCCGCTGCAACCCTGACCCTCGGCGCCGGTTTCGCCCAGGCCGCCGACGTGCCTGTCGACCAGATCCCTCAACTGGTCAAGGCCGGCACGATCAAGCCGTTGGAAGAGTTGAACCAGATCATCATGAAACTGCACCCGAACTCGACCATCACCGACAGCGACCTGGACAAGCACACCGATCGCTATGAGTACGAAACCGAACTCACCGATGCACAAGGCGTTAAATGGGAAGTGGAACTGAACGCTGCCACCGGTGAAGTCCTGAAAAATAAAAAGGACTGACACGATCCCTTGTAGCAGCTGGCGAAGCCTGCGTCTGGCTGCGAAGCAGTCGTAAAATCAGCGAATGCGGTGTGTCAGGTAGACCTCGCATACCGGTTTTACGACTGCTGCGCAGCCGGACGCAGGCTTCGCCAGCTGCTACAAAAAGCGTGTTCATCGACGCGTAAAAAAGCCGCACGAGTTTGAAATCGTGCGGCTTTTTTTGCGTCTGAAAAACCAATCAGGCCGTGGTGCTGACCATCGATCCCGACGTGCTGGAACCGGTGTCCTGCAATGCCTGCAACAACGCCGCCGCAGCGCTCTGTAACGACGCGGCAGTGGCCGAGATCTGCGATTGTATCGCCGCGACTTCAGCGGTCTTGGCCGACTCAACTTCGCGCTTGGCCTGGGCCGCTTGCAGTTGCTGCTGTTGTTCCTGCATCTGCTTCTGCAGCTCGGCGATCTGCTTGCGCAGCTCTTTCACCGCATCGGATTCTTCGCTGCTGCTGGAGCGGCTGTCACCGGATGCCGGCGCACCGCCTGCCGGGGCAGCCTTGGTGCTGTCGGTGGAGGCACCGGAAGTAGCAGCGGCTGTAGCGGTGGTGTCTTCGGTATCGGTGCTGCTGGCGACGCTGGTCGATGTGCTCAACGTCGATTGAGGGATAGTGATGTTGGTGATGCTGACCATAGTGGTGCTCCGCGATGGGTTCAGGTTCACCGGATCATCGACACGCGCGGCGCGCATTTGAGATCGACTGTGTACCGACTCGGCCTCAACCCCGATACAAACCTGCTCCCTGCCACAATCGTCACAAAACCTTCAAATAGCCTTGCGATGATTCGGCTTACGTGAACCTGCGACAGGCACCCTCCCTTGCGAGCCCTCATGAACCACAGCCTCGATCAAATTCATTGCGATCCGGATCTGTTCGGCCTGTTGTACGGTTTCAGTTTTCGCCCCGGTGAACGTGGACGGGAAGTCGATTCGGCCGAGGCCTTGCGGTGCTTGCAACAGCCTGAGGACAGCGAAGACTTCCTCTGGCTGCACCTGAATCTGGCCCACGCCGCGTGCGAGCGCTGGATGAAGAGCCATCTGGAGTTGCCTGACGAGTTTTTCGAAGCCCTGCATGAAGGTTCGCGTTCGACGCGGATCGAGCATGTGGATTCGGCACTGCTGGCGGTGGTCAACGATGTGGTGTTCAACCTCAGCAGCATGGTCTCGTCGGATGTGTCGACGCTGTGGGTGTGCGTGCGCAGCAAGCTGATCATCAGCGCGCGCCTGCAACCGCTGCACTCGGTGGACAAATTGCGTTCGTCGGTGAAGGCCGGCGAGCACTTTCGCTCGCCGCTGGAATTGCTCGTGCACCTGCTGCGCGACCAGGGCGAAGTGCTGACTCAGATCGTGCGCAAGACCAGCCTGAGTGTCGATCAGGTGGAGGACGAATTGCTGTCTTCGCGTCTGTCGACCAATCGCGCCGAGCTTGGCGCCAACCGGCGGGTGCTGGTGCGATTGCAACGCCTGCTGGCGTTGGAGCCGGGCTCGCTGCTGCGCCTGCTCAATCGCCCGCCGCCGTGGCTGCAAAAGGACGACGTCAAGGAACTGCGTAAATCCACCGAAGAGTTTGCCCTGATCATCAACGACCTGACGGCGTTGGGTGAGCGGATCAAATTGCTTCAGGAAGAAATCGCCGCCAACGTGAACGAGCAAAGTAACCGCACCCTGTTCACCCTGACGGTAGTCACGGTGCTGGCGCTGCCGATCAACATCATCGCCGGTTTTTTCGGGATGAATGTGGGCGGGGTGCCGCTTTCGCAGGATCCGGAAGGGTTCTGGATTCTGGTGGCGCTGGTGGCGACCTTTACGGTGCTGGCGGGGCGTTGGGCGTTTCGGAAGTGGCAGGATTACTGAGCGCTCTCGAATGACCTGCGCGATCTATTGTGGTGATGGGCTTTTGTGGTGAGGGGGGTTACCCCCGTTGGGCTGCGAAGCGGCCCCAAACCCTGCAATCCCATTTTTCCTGGCACACCGCAATTACCGGTTTTGCGACTGCTACGCAGCCGAACGGGGATAAATCCCCTCACCACAAAAGCCCTCTCACCACAAAATCCAGTCAACACAGGATGTTGCGTAATTCCCTCCGAATTCGGACCAACGGAATGTCAATAAAACGTGAAGGCCTGACCCAGAGCAGCCTCCTTGTAACATTTTGCAATGAACATGACAGGCACCCTTCCCTCCTCAGGAATGCCCGGTATGGCTACGCCCTCTTTCTCCGCTGCACCAGCGCCCGCCACTGGCGGTAAACCGCAGTTTGATAAAAAACCCGGCCTGCTCACCTTCGTGATCTTCTTCGCGGTACTGGCCATGGGGCTGTTGTTTACCGCCTATAGCCTGATGAACGAGTTCGGCACGGTGGTGACCACCTGGACGCCGTTCCTGCTGCTCGGTGTGGCGCTGCTGATCGCCCTGGGCTTCGAGTTCGTCAACGGCTTCCACGACACCGCCAACGCGGTGGCCACGGTGATCTACACCCACTCGCTGCCGCCGAATTTCGCGGTGGTCTGGTCCGGCTTCTTCAACTTCCTCGGCGTGCTGCTGTCCAGCGGCGCGGTGGCGTTCGGCATCATCGCCCTGCTGCCGGTGGAGCTGATCCTGCAAGTCGGTTCGTCCGCCGGTTTCGCGATGATCTTCGCCCTGCTGATCGCCGCGATCATGTGGAACCTCGGCACCTGGTGGCTGGGCCTGCCAGCCTCGTCTTCGCACACCCTGATCGGCTCGATCATCGGCGTGGGCGTGGCCAACGCACTGATGCACGGACGCGACGGCACCAGCGGCGTGGACTGGGCCCAGGCGATCAAGATCGGTTACGCGCTGCTGCTCTCGCCGCTGGTCGGTTTCGGCTGCGCCACGCTGTTACTGCTGGCCCTGCGCGCCTTCGTCAAGAACCGTGCGCTGTACAAGGAGCCGCAAGGCAACACGCCACCACCCTTGTGGATTCGCGGTCTGCTGATCGCGACCTGCACCGGCGTGTCCTTCGCCCACGGCTCCAACGATGGCCAGAAAGGCATGGGCCTGATCATGTTGATCCTGGTCGGCACGCTGCCGATGGCCTACGCGCTGAACCGCACCATGCCCGCAGACCAGGCCTTGCAGTTCGCCGCCGTGGCGGAAGTGACCCAGCAGGCGCTGGTGAAAAGCGCCCCGCTGCCGGCCCCGGCCGATCCGCGTCCGGTACTGTCCGAATACGTGCGCACCAAGGAAGCTACGCCGCAATTAGTGCCCGCGCTGGCGACGCTGGCCGGCAGCATCGGTGCCGAGGTGAAGAGCTACGGTTCGCTGTCCAAAGTGCCGGTCGAAGCCGTTGGCAACGTGCGTAACGACATGTACCTGACCAGCGAAACCATTCGCCTGATGGACAAGAACAAGGTCGGCAATTTCGACCCGGATACCACCGGCAAGCTGCAGCTGTTCAAGCAGCAGATCGACAACTCCACCCGGTTCATTCCGTTGTGGGTGAAGATCGCCGTGGCCATCGCCCTCGGGCTTGGCACCATGGTTGGCTGGAAGCGCATCGTGGTGACGGTGGGTGAAAAGATCGGCAAGACTCACCTGACTTATGCGCAGGGTGCTTCGGCGGAAACGGTGGCGATGCTGACCATTGGTGCGGCCGACATGTTCGGCCTGCCGGTCTCGACGACCCATGTGCTGTCGTCGGGTGTGGCGGGGACGATGGTTGCCAATGGTGGTGGGTTGCAGATGAAGACCATCCGCAATCTGTTGATGGCGTGGGTGCTGACCTTGCCGGCGGCGATTCTGTTGTCGGGTAGCCTGTACTGGTTGTTCACCAAGCTCTTCTAAGCAACACATTTCCTTTGTAGGAGCGAGGCTTGCCCGCGAAGACGGCTGATCAGCCGCCGCAAATCCCTGGTCTGATCAGAACTTTTCCAGGTTCCGCCGTCCGCCAGACTCACGCACAACTTCCTTGGGCTTGTACGCGCAATACCCCGGCCGCGGCCCGATCTTCGGGTGGTTGCGGCAGGTATCGGGGCGCTTGTCATAAATGGTGCACAGGCGACTCTTACGATCCAGGTAGTAGCAATCGTTGTTGCTCATGCGCTGCAGCGTGAAGATGCCGGTTTTCTGATTGAAGCGCTCCACCAGCCCTTCCTTTTGCAGGCGCTTGGCGATGTTTTTCGGCGGATCGCCCAGTTCGAACTCATCGACCACGCCGATGCGCACCAGGTCCTTGATCTTGACTTCCACCGGCAGGGTGCAGCAGCTTGATATGCATGAACCGCACATCGGGGCGGAATACTTCGCCCAGGTTTCGAGGCGGTCGATCTCCGCGGCGGCGATCAGGGTGGGCTTCATCATCGGTTGTTACCAGGCGTGTGCATCAGGGCGCGCGATCATACCGGGACTGGTGGATTTTTGAACAACCTTTCGCCAGATTTTTTCAGCATCCGCCGATAACGGGCTTGAACCGGCACAACACCTGCATCGTTTATCGCTCACGACAATGAATTGCCGGACCGTTCGCACTAACAGGAAAAACTGCCGAACCAGAGCCTCTACCGCCTGTCAGACCGTCTAGGCTCAGAACTCCCAGCTCGCTCGAGGTCCAATCGATGACGCAAGAACCACTTGTTCGCGAAGCAGAGGTGGCCGCATTCCGCGACGCCGTCTTGACCAAACTCACCTATGCGGTGGGCAAAGACCCTGATCACGCCTTCGACCACGACTGGTTCGAAGCCATTGCGCTGGCTGCGCGCGATCACATGGTCGAGCACTGGATGGACCACACGCGGCAAATCTACCGCAAGGGTCAGAAGCGGGTTTATTACCTCTCCCTGGAATTTCTCATTGGCCGGCTGCTCTACGACAGCTTGAGCAACCTCGGTCTGCTCGATGTGGCACGCGAAGCGATGACGGAGCTGGGCGTCGATATCGAACGCATCCGCCTGCTCGAACCCGACGCGGCGCTGGGTAACGGTGGCCTCGGTCGTCTCGCGGCGTGTTTCATGGAAAGCATGTCGACCCTGGGCATCGCTGGTCACGGTTATGGCATTCGTTACGAACACGGCCTGTTCCGTCAGGCGATTGTCGACGGCTGGCAGCAGGAGCAGACCGAACACTGGCTGGATTTCGGCAACCCCTGGGAGTTCGAGCGACCAGAGGTGGTCTACCCGATCGGCTTCGGCGGCAGCGTCGAGACTGTGACCGACAGTGAAGGCAAGTCCAAGCAGGTCTGGCACCCGGCGGAAACCGTGCGGGCCATTGCCTACGACACGCCCGTGGTGGGCTGGCGCGGGGCGAGCGTTAACACTCTGCGTCTTTGGCGCGCCCGGGCCATGGAAGATCTGCACCTGGAACGCTTCAACGCCGGCGACCACCTGGGCGCGGTGGCGGAAGTGGCCCGTGCCGAAAGCATCTCTCGCGTGCTCTATCCGGCGGACAGCACCGAAGCCGGCCAGGAACTGCGCCTGCGCCAGGAATATTTCTTCGTCGCCGCTTCCTTGCAGGACTTGCTGCGTCGCCATCGCAACATGCACACCTCGGTGCTGACCCTGGGCGATCACGCGGCGATCCAGCTCAACGACACCCACCCCTCGATTGCCGTCGCTGAACTGATGCGGCAACTGGTCGACGTATATGACGTGGCGTGGGATGCGGCCTGGCAGGTGACTGTCGATACGCTGTCCTACACCAACCACACGCTGCTGCCCGAGGCCCTGGAAACCTGGCCGGTGGGCCTGATGGAGCGCATGCTGCCGCGGCACATGCAGATCATCTATCTGATCAACGCCCAGCACATCGATTCGCTGCGAGCCAAGGGCATCCACGATTTCGACGTGCTGCGCGCGGTGTCGCTGATCGAAGAGGACAACGGTCGCCGTGTGCGCATGGGCAACCTGGCGTTCCTTGGTTCCCACAGCGTCAACGGCGTGTCGGGGCTGCATACGCAACTGATGCGCAAGACGGTGTTCTCCGAGCTGCACAAGCTCTACCCGGAGCGGATCAACAACAAGACCAACGGCATCACCTTCCGCCGCTGGCTGTTCCAGTCGAACCAGGAATTGACCTCGATGCTGGTCGACGCCCTCGGTCCGGATGTGCTGGACAGCCCAGAGGAACGTTTGCTCGGCCTGGAACCGTTTGCCGAGCAGGCTTCATTCCGCAAGGCCTTCGCCGAACAGCGCCTGCACAGCAAAAAAGCTCTGGCGTACATCATTCATGAGCGGCTGGGGATCGCGGTCAACCCGGCGGCGATGTTCGACGTGCAGGTCAAACGGATCCACGAATACAAGCGCCAGTTGCTCAACCTGATGCACACCGTGGCGCTGTATCAGGCGATTCGCGCGGAGCCGGAAATCGACTGGGTGCCGCGGGTGAAGATCTTCGCCGGCAAAGCCGCGGCCAGTTATCACCAGGCCAAGCTGATCATCAAGCTGACCAACGACATCGCCCGGGTGGTGAACAACGACCCGACCGTGCGCGGTTTGCTCAAGGTGGTGTTCCTGCCCAACTACAACGTCAGCCTGGCGGAGAGCATCATTCCGGCGGCGGACCTGTCCGAGCAGATTTCCACCGCAGGCTTCGAGGCCTCGGGCACCAGCAACATGAAGTTCGGCCTGAACGGCGCGCTGACCATTGGCACCCTGGACGGCGCCAACGTGGAAATGTGCGAGCGCATCGGTTCCGAGCACATGTTCATCTTCGGCCTCAGCGCCCAGCAGGTTGAGGCGCGTAAACAGAATCACGAGTTCAGCGCGGTGCCGGACATCGCCGCGTCCCATCGGCTCAACGACGTGTTGCAGGCAATTCGCGGCGGGGTGTTCTCGCCGGATGATCCAGCGCGTTATGCCGGGCTGATCGACTCGCTGGTGGACTACGACCGCTTCTTCGTCTGCGCCGATTTCGATTCCTACTGGAACGCGCAGATGCGAGTCGAAGCCCATTGGCACGACTCCCAGCAGTGGTGGCGTTCAGCAGTGCTGAACACCGCGCGCATGGGCTGGTTCTCCTCGGACCGGACGATTCGCGAATACGCCACGGATATCTGGAAGGCGTTGGGATAAACTCCACCTCTTAAAAGCGCAAAAGATCGCAGCCTTCGGCAGCTCCTAAAGGGGAACGCATCCCTTTGTAGGAGCTGCCGAAGGCTGCGATCTTTTTGGGCTGGCTACGCTAGTCTTTCAGGATTGCGATCAAGGATTTCGCCTCATGCAATGGATGTTGATGCTGATTGGCCTGGTGCTGGGCTGGATACTCGATGAGTCATTCGGCGATGCGCTGCTGGGCGGGTTGTTCGGATTGGCGGTGGGGCAGGCCGTTCGCATTGCCCGGTTGGGTTCGCAGGCCAATGAGCAGCAGAAATTGCTGGAGCAGGCGCGGGTTGCGTTGCATGGCGTAGAGCAGCGGCTGGCCTTGCTGGAGGTGGCTGGTGTCACGACGGCCGAGGCGCCTCAGCCTGTCAGCGAAAGCGCGCCGCAAATCGTTACCCCTGTTCAATCCCCTGAGCTGGTCTGGGAGTTGCCGCCGGAGCTTGAGCCGGTACGACCTCTAACCGACGATCCGTGGAAATCCGCATCCACCCCGCGTCAATCACCGCAACCGGCAATCCCCCGAGAGCCCAACGTCATCGAACGCGCTATCAGCGCCGCTCGCGCGTGGCTGTTTGGCGGCAACACCGTGCTGCGCGTCGGCGTGGTCCTGTTGTTCCTCGGTTTGGCTTTTCTGCTGCGCTACGCCACCGAAGGCGTGGTGGTGCCGGTTGAGTTGCGTTACGCCGGCGTCGCGGCCGCCGCGTTGGGCCTGTTGGGCTTGGGTTGGTGGCTGAGGGCGCGCAACAGTAATTACGCGTTGATCCTGCAAGGCACCGGGGTCGCGGTGCTGTACCTGACGGTCTTCGCCGCGATGCGTCTGCACCCGTTGCTGGATCCGTCGGCAGCGTTCGGGCTGCTGGTGGCGGTGACGGTGTTCTCGGCCATTCTCGCCATCACTCAGGACTCCATCGGGCTGGCCGCCGCCGCCGCGCTGGGCGGTTTCGCCGCGCCGCTGCTGGCGTCCACCGGTGAGGGCAGCCACGTCGCGCTGTTCAGCTATTTCGCCCTGCTCAACGCAGGCATTCTCGCCATCGCCTGGTTCAAGGCCTGGCGTCTGCTCAACGTGATCGGTTTTGTCGGCACCTTCGGCATCGGCTTCGCCTGGGGCGCGCGCTCCTACACGCCGGAGCTGCTGTGGAGCACCGAGCCGTTTCTGATTCTGTTCTTCCTGATGTACCTGGCCATCGGCCTGCTGTTCGCCCGACGCAAGCTGCTGGAAACGAGTGATGCGCCGCCGGAGGAAAGTCGCGAAGCAATGCTGCACTGGGCTGCGCGCAAGGGCGATTACGTCGACGGCACTCTGCTGTTCGGTCCGCCATTGGTGGGCTTTGGCCTGCAGTTCGCGCTGGTGCAACACATGGAATTCGCCGCCGCCTTTAGCGCTCTGGCGCTGGGCATTCTGTAC
Organism: Pseudomonas sp. SDO55104_S430; assembly: GCF_054070595.1. Taxonomy (NCBI): domain Bacteria; kingdom Pseudomonadati; phylum Pseudomonadota; class Gammaproteobacteria; order Pseudomonadales; family Pseudomonadaceae; genus Pseudomonas; species Pseudomonas sp. SDO55104_S430. The sequence goes on from NZ_JBSVXG010000061.1 coordinate 27,393, forward strand.
ATGGGGCTGGCCCGTTTGCTGTTCGCGGGTCGCACCGTGCTACTGGCGGAAACCTGCCTGGCCATCGGCGTGATTTTCACCAGCCTGGCGATTCCTTTGGGACTGGATGCACGCTGGACTACCGCCGCCTGGGCCGTGGAAGGCGCGGGGATTTTCTGGCTCGGCCTGCGCCAGCAACGGCGGATGGCCCGAGCCTTCGCCTTGCTGCTGCAACTGGGCTCGGCCCTGGCGTTCTTCAGCGAGCTGGGCGAGGGCGAGAGCAGCCTGCTCAAGGGTGTGCCGTTGGGCGCGTTGATGTTGGGTGTGGCGTTGTTGTTCAGCTTCCTTCAATTGCACAAGGCGCAACCTGAGCGCACGTCGTCGTGGGAGCGTAAGGGCTCGCCTGTGCTCGCGTGTCTTGGCCTGTCGTTCCTCTATCTGCTGGCGCCGCTGTTTTTCTTCGCCCAAGGCACGGCGATCAGTTGGGCATTGGCCGGGTTGATCACCTTGTTTGTCGGTCTGCCGCTGGTGTCGCGGACCTTTGTGTTTACGGCGATGGCCGTGCAATTGCTCGGTGGCGTGGTGTTCCTGGTGGGCGGGCTGCTGTTCGAGGAAGGTTTGCGTCCGTTGGCCCACGGCGGGTTCTGGGCGCCGCTGATGCTGGGTGTCGCGGGTCTGGTTGGGGCCTGGCGCTTGCAGGTTGGCAGTTCTGCTTTCGCTGGAATGAATCTGCAGCGATTGTCCGAGGGCCTGCTGTTTTGGGGCGCCGCCTGGTGGGCGTTCGCGTGGAGCAGTGAAGTGCTGCGTTTCGCCCCGATGCATCTGCAAGCGACACTGTTGTTAACCGTCGCGGCGCTGAGTGTTGCGCTTTGGGCGGTGCTGGCGCAGCGTCTGAAATGGCCGGCGCTGGGCTTGCTCTGCACGCTGTTGATCCCCGCTGCCGCCCTGATCCTGCAAGCCGCCTGGCATTCGCGTTATCACCCGGCCGCCAACTTTGGTTGGCTGGCGTGGGCGGCGCTGTTCATTGTGCATTTCATCTCGTTGCGCCGCCTGGCGCCGATGTTGCCGGCGTGGGCCTTGAGCGGGGCGCACGTGATGGGTTGCTGGCTGCTGATCGGCGTGCTGGCGCTGGAGCTGCGTTACGGCCTGCTGCTGATGTCCGAGCAGTACAACGCCTGGCGCTGGCTGGGTTGGGCGATCCTGCCGAGCCTGTATCTGGTGATGATGGCCGCGCCGCGAAACTGGCCGTGGCCGGTGTCGGCGTATTCGCGCGAGTACCGCGTTCTGGCGGCGGCGCCGCTGGCGCTGTTGATGCTGGGCTGGTTCTGGCTGGCCAATGTCTTCAGCGAAGGCAACGCCGAGCCGCTGCCGTATGTGCCATTGCTCAACCCGCTGGAGCTGGGTTTGTTGTTCGCGCTGTTCGGCGTCTACGTCTGGTCCCGCAGCGTCTCGACGCAGCTGGCGATCGACAGGCGTTATCTGAACCAGGCCACGCAGGCGGTCGTCGGCGTTTCGCTGTTCGCCTTCTTCACCGCCATGGTGATGCGCGCGGCCCATCACTGGAGCGGTGTGCCGTTCGAGTTGGATGCGTTGCTCGAATCGATGCGGGTCCAGGCCGGGTTGTCGATCGTCTGGACCCTGATGGCCCTGGCGCTGATGATCGGCGGGCACCTGCGCCATCGCCGCGAAGTCTGGCTGATCGGCGCGGCGCTGATCGGCGTGGTGGTGGCCAAACTGTTCTTTGTCGAATTGAGCAACCGCGGCGGACTTGCCCGGATCGTCTCGTTCATTGGCGTTGGCGTGTTGTTGCTGGTGGTGGGCTACTTCGCTCCGCTGCCGCCCAAGCGTGCCGAAGCGTTGCCGGACGCGGAAAAACCGGCACCCGAAACCGAAGGAGTGTCGTCTTGAGTCAGAAGCTGAACCTGAACTGGTTGGGCGTGGCGGTGATTGGCGTGGCTGCAATGGGGGTGGCGCTGACGGCGGCTGCCGAGGAAAAACCGGCGGATTTCGCCACGCAGGTTCCGTTGACGGTGAGCGGCAACGGCCCATGGTATCGCCTGGAGTTGCCTCTGGCCGTTCTGCTCAATGCGCGGCAAACCGATCTGGGCGATGTGCGGGTGTTCAACGCCGCGGGTCAGCCGCAGGCGTATTCCCTGGCCCGGGAAGCGGCGAAAACCGACGAGAATCGCACGCTGACCGACGTCAAATGGTTCCCCCTGTACAACTCGGCGGACGACACCGAACGTGCGCCGAGCGTGCGGGTGCAATCGAGTGCCAATGGCGCGTTGGTCGAGGTTCAGCCCTCCAGTCAGTTGGAGGCGGGCGAGGAAGAATTGCGTGGCTGGCTGCTCGATGCCAGCGCGATCAAAGCGCCGTTGCAGCAATTGATTCTCGACTGGACCAGCGAGCGCGATGGCTTCCAGCGTTTCACCATCGAGGCCAGCGACGATCTGCAGCATTGGCAATCATGGGGCGAAGGGCAGGTGGCGCGTCTGACCCTGGCCGACGAGCGGGTCGAGCAACATCAAGTCGGCCTGCCGGGGCAGTCGGCGCGTTATCTGCGGTTGCTGTGGAGCACGCCGCGATCGGCGCCCGTGCTGACTTCGGCGCAGCTGCAAAGCGGCAGTCCGCGCAGCCTGCCGCTGCCGTTGTCGTGGTCGCAAGCGCTGGCCGGCAACTCGGCAAAGGCTGGTGAGTACACCTGGCAATTGCCGATGGGGCTGAACGTCGAACGGGTGCAGGTCGCTCTGGATCAGTCCAACAGCCTGGCGCCCGTGACCTTATCCGCGCGGCGCGACAGCAGTTTGCCGTGGCAGCCGGTCAGCAATGGTCTGCTCTATCGCCTGACCCAGAACGGCGAGGATGTGGTGCAGAACGAATTGCAGCTCACGGGGCAGACCGTGCAGCAATTGAGACTGACGGTGGACGAGCGCGGTGGTGGCCTTGGCGAACAGGCGCCTGCTCTGAAGTTTGCCGTGCGCGCCACGCAACTGGTGTTTCTGGCGCGGGGACCGGGGCCTTATGTGCTGGCGCTGGGTAGCGCGACGGTGAAAGCGGCGAGCCTGCCGTTGTCGATGCTGATTCCTGAATACGACGCGGCGAAGCTGGCAACACTGGGTAAGGCCTCGGTTGATGGCGCGGCAGTGGTTGCTGCCAAGCCCGTTCAGATGCCGGTGGGTACCGACTGGAAGAAGTTCGGGCTGTGGGCGGTCTTGTTGCTTAGCGTGCTGTTTCTGGGGGCGATGGCGTTCAGCCTGTTGCGCAAGCCACCTGAAAACACCTGAGAATGGCTGGCGCTGCGCGCCATTCGCGAGCAAGCCCGCTCCCACAGGTATACGCATTCCAAATGTGGGAGCGGGTTTGCTCGCGAATACGG
>NZ_JBSVXG010000062.1:0-30671 GCF_054070595.1 Pseudomonas sp. SDO55104_S430
TACAGATACCGTACCCCGTATCCGTAGGAGCGAGGCTTGCCCGCGAAGCTTTTCTAATATCGATTAATATCTGTGTTTTGTGCGTGATTTAAGACGAAAGGCAAATCAACAGCTTCTAAAGCCGATATTTATCGGATATAAAGTCACCAATGCCAGGGCGTGGATCACCCATGCCCGACCGTCACGCACTTGCCCGGAGATGCTTCATGAGCCGTAACGTTACTGTCGCTGCCACGCAAATGGCCTGTTCCTGGGACCTTGAAGGCAATATCGAGGTCGCTGAAAGACTTGTCCGCGAAGCGGCCGCCAAAGGCGCGCAGATCATCCTGATCCAGGAATTGTTCGAAGCACCGTACTTCTGCCAGAAGCCGAATCCGGATTACTTGCAACTGGCCACGGCGGTCGAAGACAACGTCGCGATCAAGCACTTCCAGAAAGTCGCGAAAGAACTGCAAGTCGTACTGCCGATCAGCTTCTACGAGCGCGCCGGCCGTGCGCGCTTCAACAGCATCGCGATCATCGATGCCGACGGCAGCAACCTGGGGATTTATCGCAAAAGCCACATCCCGGATGGCCCTGGCTACCACGAGAAGTACTACTTCAACCCGGGCGATACCGGCTTCAAGGTGTGGAACACCCGCTACGCGAAAATCGGCGTGGGCATCTGCTGGGACCAGTGGTTCCCGGAAGCCGCGCGCAGCATGGCGCTGCTGGGCGCGGAGATTCTGTTCTACCCGACCGCCATCGGCAGCGAGCCACATGACAAGACCATTTCGTCCCGCGATCACTGGCAGCGCGTGCAACAAGGCCACGCGGGCGCTAACCTGATGCCGCTGATCGCCAGTAACCGCATCGGCAACGAAGAACAAGACGGCTACGACATTACCTTTTATGGTTCGTCGTTCATTGCCAACCAGTTCGGCGAGAAGGTGCAGGAACTCAATGAGACCGAAGAAGGCATTCTGGTTCACACCTTCGACCTCGACCAACTGGAACACATCCGTAGCGCGTGGGGCTCGTTCCGTGACCGTCGTCCGAACCTGTACGGCGCGCTGAAAACCCTCGACGGAACCCTGGAGTCCTGATCGACATGACCACTTTGAACAGCACCCCTCGCGCAGACGGCTTCTACATGCCGGCCGAGTGGGCACCACAGACCCAGACCTGGATGATCTGGCCCGAGCGCCCGGACAACTGGCGCCTGGGCGGCAAACCGGCGCAGGCCGCGCACGTGGCGGTGGCCAAAGCCATCGCCCGTTTCGAACCGGTCACCGTGGCGGTCTCCGCCGGCCAGTACGAAAACGCCCGTGCCCGCCTGGATGTGCCGAACATTCGCGTGGTGGAAATGTCCAGCGACGACGCCTGGGTGCGCGACACTGGTCCGACATTCGTCATCAACGACAGCGGCGAAGTCCGTGGCGTGAACTGGGACTTCAACTCCTGGGGCGGTTTTGACGGTGGCCTGTACTCGCCGTGGAATCGTGATTCGCAGGTCGGCGGCAAGATCCTCGAGATCGAACGCAGCTCGCGCTATCGCACCGAGGGCTTCGTGCTCGAAGGCGGTTCGATTCACGTCGACGGCGAAGGCACGCTGATCACCACCGAAGAATGCCTGCTTAACCGCAATCGCAACCCGCACATGAACCGTGGGGAAATCGAAGCGGTGCTTAGCGCGAATCTGGCTGTGGACAAGATCATCTGGCTGCCGGACGGCTTGTACAACGACGAAACCGACGGCCATGTGGATAACTTCTGCTGCTACGTGCGTCCCGGTGAAGTGCTGCTGGCCTGGACCGACGACCCGCAGGACCCGAACTACCCGCGCTGCCAGGCGGCGATGAAAGTGCTGCAAGAAAGCACCGACGCCAAGGGACGCCCATTCACGGTGCACAAGATGCCGATTCCGGGGCCGCTGTACGCGACCGAGGAAGAGTGCGCCGGCGTCGATCCGGTGGATGGCACCCAGGAGCGTAATCCGTCGGTGCGCCTGGCCGGTTCCTACGTGAACTTCCTGATCGTCAACGGCGGCATCATCGCGCCGAGCTTTGACGACCCGCTGGATGGCCCTGCCAGGGAAATCCTGCAGTCGCTGTTTCCGCAGCACGAAGTGGTAATGGTTCCCGGCCGCGAACTGTTACTGGGTGGCGGTAACATTCACTGCCTTACCCAACAGCAGCCGGCGCCGCACAAGGTTTGAGTGAGCCCGTAACATCCTGAGTTGATTGTTAAAAAATTCAGGCAAACGTTTTCGCGCCCTACATAGCACAGAGCCCGCATTCCGCAAGGTTTGCGGGCTTTTTTGTATCGTTTCGCTGACCTTGGCATAGCTCTTGTATCGTTCAGGGTGCAAGACAGGGAGGGGGAGAACTTATTCGTTCTGTCATAAACCTTGGATAATTTAGCCGCTCACAAACCGGGAGAGAGCGCTGAAATGAACGCCGAAGTGAACGTAGTGGGCGAGCAAGCGCTGCATCCCCTGGCCGTAAATGGTGAATCGCTCCAGATCCTGGCGCACTGGTTCAAGTCCAATGGAACGCGTCCGATCAGCGAGACTGATCCGCGCCGGACAATGATCGAGCGCTACCCCGCTGGTTTATTCAGCGAAGCGGAACTGGATGCGTTGTGGGATTTGATGGAAAGCTAAGAATAAAAACCATGGATTGAACAAACGAAAGCGCTGCCGGGATGGCAGCGCTTTTTTTTGCACCTTTGTAGGAGCGAGCTTGCTCGCGATAGCGTCGGCACATCCAGCATTTGTGGTGGCTGACACACCGCTTCGCGAGCAAGCTCGGCTCCTACAGGTGTTGTGTTGTGTTTAGAAGCTGTAGGTTCCCGTGACCACCACGCTACGCGGTGCCCCCGGCTGAATCTGCGCCGCACTGGTCGCCGACGAGTAATACGTCTTGTCGGTGATGTTGTTCAGCGCTGCGCGCAAATCCCAATCCTTTTGCCGGAAGCCTGCCAGCGCATCCCAGCGTCCATAACCCGGCAGCACGGTGGTGTTGAGGTTATCGGCATAACGATCGCCGACCAGGGTCAAGCCGGTTTCGGCGTACCAGCCCATCTCCGGTTTCCAGGTCACGAACAGGCTGCCGTTGTGCTTGGCCACGTTGCTGATGCGTTTGCCTTCAAAACCGTTGTTGTCTTTCTCGACCGTGGCGTCCTGCACGCCCACGCCGCCGCGCACGTACCAGTTGCCGGTGATCTTGCCGGCCGCAGTCAGCTCGATGCCGCGCGAACGTTGCAGGCCGGTGAGCAGGGTGATGGTCGGGTTGTTCGGGTCGCTGGTGCGGCGGTTGTAGAGCTCCAGCTCGTAGATCGCCAGTGTGGTGCTCAGGCGGTCGTCCAGCCAGTCGCTTTTCACGCCGATTTCTTTCTGCTTGGTCAGTTCCGGGCTCAGGTCGTTGGTGTTGCCCGCAGCGCCCGGGGTGATGCCGATCAGGCCGCCGCCGACCGGGGAAAAGGTCTTCGACCACGAGGCGTAGAAGGAATGATTCTGCAGCGGAGTCCAGACCAGTCCTACACGTGGGCTGGTGCTGTGGCTGTCACGGTCTTCGGAAATGTCCCGCAGCTTGTTGGTCGACTCGATATCGAAGGTGTCGTAGCGCAGGCCGCCGAGCAATTGCCATTGATCGTTGAGTTGCAACTGGTCCTGCACATACACCGCGCGGCTTTCGACCTCGGTGTGAGAGCTGCTGCTGACCTGCATGCGCCCGGTGTGGCGCAGGTCGCGGTTGGGGTTGTTCAGGTCCAGCGACGGCACCGGCGAACTACCAGGCCCGGAGGTGGCAGCGGTGTACAGCGTCGGGTCGCGCCGCTGGCTGCCGATCTCGATCCCGGTCAGCAGGCGATGTTCCAGGCCGAAAGTATCGAAACCGCCTTCCAGCTCCACGTTGTTGTAAACGTTGCGAGTGGTCAGGTCCTGTTGCCAGTGTTGGCGCGTGACCCGGTTGGTGGCCGGGGTGTAGCCGGTCTGGTAGGTGTTGTCGAAATCACTGTTGAGCTTGAACACGCCCAGGGTCTGGCGCAGTTGCCAGTTGTCGCTCAGTTCATAGGTGAGCTTGGAGCGCAGGGATTGCGATTTGTCGTCGATGAAATCGTTGTCGCTGAAGTAGGTGGTATCGCGCCCGACGTCTGCCGGGCGACCGTTCACCCCGGAAATGCCGCGATCCGGTGTGCGGTTGTAGCGGCTGTATTCATACTGCACCAGCCAGTTCAGGTCGGGCGTCAGCTGCCAGCTCATCGACGGCGCGAACAATTGCCGATTGCCGCTTACCCCGTCGCGGAAGCTGTTCTGGTCCATGTTGCCCATGTTCAGGCGCAGGCTGATGTTCTCCGCCGGGTCGGTACTGAGATCGGCATAAAGGCTACGCAGATCGTCGCTGCCGCCCTGGGCTTCTATTGTCGAGCGGCGGCCGAATTCCGGCAGCTTGCTCACCCGGTTGACGATCCCGCCCTGGCTACCGCGGCCGTACAACACGGCGGCGGGGCCTTTAAGCACGTCGATGCGCTCGATGTTGTGCAAATCCCGCACGTATTGGCTGTCGTCGCGGATGCCGTCCAGGTAGAAGTCGTTACTGGCATCGAAGCCGCGGATGCGCAGGCTGTCGAAGCGGGTGTCGGCGCCGCTGCTGACGTTGGGGATGCCACTGAGCGCCGTGCCCAGGTCGTTGGTGCCGTAATCGGCGACGTTCTCGGTTTTGATCGAATCGATGGCCTGAGGGACGTAACGTACGGGCGTGTTGGTGCGGGTCGCGGTGTTGGTTTCCTTTACGCGTGGGTCATCTTCCTGCTCTTCAGCGCTGATCGCGGTGGCAGGCAGAGTGGTGGTGGCAGCACAGGTAAAACCGGCAGACAGAAATGCAGAGAGCCCAAGACTAAAGGGCAGCAGGCGAAAAGGGGCAGGCATTGAAAAGCGCATCCGTGGGATTTTTAGGGGTGTAGCTCGAACGGTGCGAATGGTAATGCTTGTTATTTACTTGCGTTAATTATTCTTGATAAAGCTTTGTGCCGGTTTGTTTCCAGTTGTGTCGGAATTGCTACGTTTGGGCGGGCTCGCTTACTTCCTTGGATGGATCATTGGCTTACTATTGAATTTTTCTGCTGCGTAAATTCATTTCTTAGACGTTTTTTGCCTAATTCAAGACGATTCATGAAATTGACACACCATTAAGGCCGCACTACGATTCGGCCCAACGCCTGTGGCAGACCGCCATAACCCGAAAATAATAAAAAGGCCCGCCGCGATTCGTCGTGGGCGGGCCTTTTTGTTTGCCGAATGAAAAAAGAGCGCGATAGTGCCGTTTCAGCCGTTCGACACAGCGCGTTTCAACCCGTAATAAGGAAAACAAAATGTTGAACAAGCGAATCAGTCTGATCGCTCTGGGGATGTTGAGCGCTTCACAGGCCATGGCTAACGACCAGGCCGAATCCAAGGGATTTGTTGAAGACAGCAGCCTCAAGGTGCTGCTGCGCAACGCCTACATGAACCGTGATTACAAGGACGGCAACCCGGATAAATCCGAGTGGGGCCAAGCGGCCATCGGTACGTTCTCGTCCGGCTTCACCCAAGGCACCATCGGTGTCGGCGTGGACGCCTTCGGCCTGTACGCCCTGAACCTGGAGCGCAGCGAAGATCGCAGCGGCGCGCAAGGTATCGACTTCTTCAAAAAAGGCGCCAGCGGCGATCCTGCAGACGACCTGGCCAAAGCCGGCGCGGCAGTGAAATTCCGCCTGTCCAGCACCACGCTGACCTACGGCGACCAGATGCCGGCGCTGCCGGTGCTGAGCTACGACAACGTGCGTCTGTTGCCGGAAAGCTACACCGGTACCCTGATCACCTCCAAAGAGATCAAGGGCCTGGAACTGAACGCCGGTCGCTTCACCGCCGAATCGCGCAAAAGCGCCGAAGGCCGTGACAGCGGTGGCCTGAAGTCGATCAACGTGTTGGGCGGCAGCTATCAGTTCACCGAACAGTTCAAGGCCGCGCTGTACGCTTCCGACGTCGAAGACGTGCTGAAGAAGCAGTACGTGAACGCCAACTACGTGTTCCCGCTGTCCAAGGATCAGTCCCTGACCCTGGACTTCAACGGCTACCGCACCAAGCTGGACAGCTCCTACGTCGATGCCAACAACCTGACCGGCGACGACAACAAGATCTGGAGCCTGGCGGCCATCTACGCCACCGGCCCGCACTCGTTCACCCTCGGCTATCAGCGCAGCACCGGCGACAGCAACCTGGGCTACCCGTACGGCGGCTACCAGAAGGATCAAGGTCGTATCGGTGACGGTGGCAACACCATCTACCTGGCCAACTCCTACTGGTCCGACTTCAACGCCGAAGACGAACGCAGCTGGCAACTGGGCTACGGCCTGGACTTCGGCTCCTTCGGTGTACCGGGCCTGAGCTACAACTTCGCCTACGTGCGCGGTGACAACATCACCACCTCCACCAGCAGCGGCGGCACCGAGCGCGAAATCTTCAACCAGTTCAAATACGTCGTCCAAAGCGGCCCGGCCAAAGACCTCAGCGTGAAACTGCGCAGCTCCATCCTGCGCGTGTCGCAGAAGTCGAGCGAGTACAACGTCAGCGGCAACGAAGTGCGCGTGTTTGTGGATTACCCGATCAACATCTTCTGATGATTGGTTTTGGGATCGAGGCCTGATTTTGGGCTGAGATAGGAAAAGCCCCGACTGGTTCGGGGCTTTTTTGTGCGCGGTTGGTGGCTCATGTCGTCGAAACTCGATTTCGGCGACATGAGTTGTGAACATGTCGTCGGCGGCGACATGTTGTGAGGACGTGTCGCAAAAAGTGGAAAATTGCGACACGTTATGGGCTCATGTCTACACTGGCGACATGAGTGACGCCCGTTTTGCTCAAAAAACATACAAAATCAGGACTTCATCCTTATGACCGACCTCGTGTTGCCATGGCAAGCCGACAGGCCATACAACCAGCTGCCTCTGCTGCCGCCAGGCGTCGAACTGGAAACTCGCGCGGTCCTCAAAAAATGTATTGAGGCGCGCACTGCGTTGGCCGAGCTGAAACAGGCGGCGGAGCTGATCCCGAATCAGACGGTCCTGATCAACACAATTCCCCTGCTGGAAGCCAAGGACAGCTCGGAAATAGAAAGTATCGTCACTACTACGGATTTGCTGTTTCAGCACGCGCAAGACATTGAAAGCCATGCAGATCCGGCGACCAAGGAAGCTCTGCGTTATCGAACGGCGCTTAATCAGGGATTTCATTCTTTGATTCAAAGGCCGCTATCGACCAACACTGCGGTAGAAATCTGCCGAACGTTGAAGGGGGCGCAACTGGATATCCGTCGTACTCCTGGGACGCAGCTGGCGAATGATCGAACAGGTGAAGTCATCTACACCCCGCCAGAAGGAGAGGAGCACCTGCGAAATCTGCTCGCCAACTGGGAGCGGTTTCTGCACAACGAAACTGATCTCGACCCTCTCGTGCGCATGGCGGTCGGGCATTATCAGTTCGAAGCAATCCATCCTTTTGTCGACGGTAACGGTCGGACCGGGCGAGTACTCAATACCCTGTTTTTGATTCAGGAGGGGCTGTTGAATCTGCCGATCCTTTATCTGAGCCGATACATCATTGCCCAGCGTGCCGATTACTACCGACTCTTGTTGGAGGTGACGACCAAACAGGCGTGGGAGCCTTGGTTGTTGTTCATGTTGAGTGCAGTAGAGGAAACCGCTCGTTGGACCACAGCCAAAATTGCGGCCATTCGTGCATTGTCCGAGCACACCACTGAATTTGTACGTGATCAGCTTCCCAAGACGTACTCACGCGAGTTGGTCGACGTCATTTTCGAACAACCCTATTGCCGCATCAGCAACGTGGTCGATAAGAAAGTCGCTCAACGTCAGGCTGCGTCGCGATACCTTAAGGATCTGGTTTCCGTTGGCGTGCTGGAAGAAATTCAACTGGGCAAGGAAAAGCTTTTTATTCATCCCAAGTTGATGCAATTGCTCACACGCGACAGCAATGAATTCAGGCCTTACGTTGGTTAAGTGCCTGGATTGAATGAAGAAGCCCCGACTGATTCGGGGCTTCTTCATCTGCATGGATCGTATTTACCCTGCTGCTTTATTCGTTGCGATTGTTCATCGGCGCCTCCAGCACCTTGACCACGTCATCGACGATCGCCTTGCTCATCTCTTGCAAAAAATGTGATGCCCAGGCGTGTCGGTCACTGCCGCGAACCATGGCTGCATCTGATGCCAGATGTTTTGCGATGTGGAGCAGATCCGAGGCGTGAGAGAGGGCGCGGATGACAGGTACGCCGGCGCTGATGTGAAACAGTGGTTCGTTGTCGTGGTAGGAGAAGGGGGTGAGGCCGATGGTTTTGAGATCTTGGGGATTGGTCATTGAGCACCTCCACAAGCGGGCTGGCGGTGACTACTGACTGTTGAAGCAAACCTGCGAATTTCTGACGGACTAGTAACGGACATTGGCAACATCTCCTGAATCAAATTGGAGCTGCCACGTTCGTTCTCAGGCGAATGGGTGGCAGCTGTGCGCGGGCTGAGAAACCGGAGATACAGGAACCCGGCAGACCCGAAGGTCTCCCACGCACAGCCGCCATTGCACGGAAATGCGGACACAAAAAAGCGCCGAAAATCGTGATTTGGGGCGCTTGTGCGCCTGTATCTTACTTGGGTTCTCAGGCCCGGTCGCTGAATTGGCAGCGACGGGTCGAAGTTAGCGTGGGAGCAGAGCGTGCGCAATCGTGGCTAGGTGGTGGCGTGGGGAACGTGTCGTAGGAGCTGTCGAGTGAAGCGAGGCTGCAATCTTTTGATCTTTTCAAAGGCAAGATCAAAAGATCTCAGTCTGCGAAGCTCCTACATAAAAGCGTATTCACTTGCGATCGCACCAGCATGGCGGCCTTGTTCAGGGTGCGAAATGTGATCAGGTCTTGCTTGCTCAAGAGCTTTTGGGTGACAAGGTAATCGTGCTTCGAAAGCCAAGTTTATCCAGCATGTCGATCATTGCATCAATCGTGAACTTGTGGATTTTGCCTGTGGTGAGCTCGGACACACGTGATTGGGTCACGTTTAATCTGGCGGCTGCCTCGCTTTGTTTGAGCCCCAGATTTTTTATCTGCTCAGCAATGAAAATCGACAGCTCCATTTTCATGGCCATTTTGCTGGCAGCTTCGTTGTCATGCGTGACGTGAAAGGGGCTGTCGAAGTATTGAATGGTCATGAGCATTCCCTTCTCTATCTAATATTTAAGATAAAAGCAGGCTAGCGAAGGGAAAATTTATAAACCATCGCTTTATTGCTTCTGCATGTGAGATCTATTACTCCACGTAACTAATGATGTTCCCCGCCCCATCTTTTTCCCCTCCCCCGAAATCCCTAAATTGAGCTCCAACGCCTCTCCCATCATCCCGACGGGAAGGTCACTGGAGATTCCTCAATGCCTTTCGTAAGTGTCCGCATTACCCGCGACGGCGTGACCACTGAGCAGAAAGCTCAGGTGATCGCCGAAATCACTGAAACACTGGAACGCGTTCTCAACAAACGCCCTGACCTGACCCACATCGTGATCGAGGAAGTCGACACCGATAACTGGGGTTACGCCGGGATTACCACCACCCAGTACCGCAAACAGTTGGCGGAAGAGGGGAAGTCATGACCACGCCGGTGACCATCGATTTCGTCTCCGATGTGGTGTGCCCCTGGTGCGCACTGGGCGCCACGGCGCTGGAGCAGGCGATCGCAAACGTGGCGGGTGAAGTCTCGGTACAGCTGACCTACAAGCCTTTCGAGCTGAACCCGAACATGCCGCCCGAAGGCGAGAAAGCCGTCGAGCACCTGATGCGCAAATACGGACGCACCGCCGAAGACGTCGCCTCCGGCAAAGCGATGCAGATCGCTCGCGGTGAGGCCATCGGCTTCAAGTTCGACCTGGAGAAACGCACGCACTTCTACAACACCTTCGACGCTCACCGTTTGCTGTATTGGGCGCAGGAAGAGGGGCGTCAGGTGGCGCTGAAGAAGATCCTGCTTCGCGCTTACTTCAGCGAAGGCCAGAACCCGAGTGATCAGCAGACGCTGGTGCGCCTGGCCGGTGAAGCCGGGCTGGATGAAGCCCAGGCCCGCAAGGTGCTGGTGTCGGGCGCATATGGCGACGAAGTGCGTGAACTTGAGGAGTTTTACCGCCAGCACGGCATCAATTCGGTCCCGGCCATGGTGTTGAACGGTCGTCACCTGGTGTCCGGATCGCAGTCGGTCCAGTACTACGAACAAGTGTTGCGGCAAATGGCGGCGGCCCCTGCTGAAGCCTGATTCATCGAATTTCAAATCCCATTATCAGTTAGAGGTATACATCATGAGCAATTCGAAAAAAGTCATCGTTATCACTGGCGCATCCCAAGGTCTGGGCGACGGCATGGTCAAGGCCTTCCGTGAACTGGGCTACCAGATCGTCGCCACTTCGCGTTCGATCAAGCCATCCACCGATCCGGACATCCTCACCGTGGCCGGCGACATCGGCGAACCGGAAACTGCCCAGCGCGTAATCCGTGAAGCCATTGCCCGTTTCGGCCGCATCGACACACTGGTCAACAACGCCGGTATCTTCATCGCCAAGCCGTTCACCCAGTACACCGCCGAAGACTACGCCAACGTGCTGTCGGTGAACCTCAACGGCTTCTTCTACATCACTCAACTGGCCATCACCGAGATGGAAAAACACGGCAGCGGCCACGTGGTGAACATCACCACCAGCCTGGTCGACCACGCGATCGACGGCGTGCCATCGGTCCTGGCTTCGCTGACCAAAGGCGGCCTGAACGCGGCAACCCGCTCCCTGGCCATCGAATACGCCAAGCGCGGCATCCGGGTGAACGCCGTCTCCCCAGGCATCATCAAGACCCCGATGCACGGCGAAGAAACCCACGCCGCCCTGGGCGCCCTGCACCCGGTCGGCCACATGGGCGAGATCGACGACATCGCCAACGCGGTGGTGTACCTGGATGGCGCCAAGTTTGTGACTGGCGAAATCCTGCACGTTGACGGCGGTCAGAGCGCGGGTCACTAAGCGCCGGGTTACAAATAGTGGAAATGACCAAGCCCTCGTAGCGATACGAGGGCTTCGTTTTGCGCGGATTAATGAGCATTAATTTCGGAAGGGTCCGACATACGCGGTAGCGAGATTCCGATGATCATTGGTACCTTTGCACGGCATGTCGCTGCGCAATGATCATTGAAGGGATTCAAATGCATCGCGATCAACTACATCACGGTATGTCGAAAAACATGCCTGCGCTGGGCCGTCGCTGATGAGGTCCCCGATGAACAAGGTGTCTTTCGACGTCGATCGCGCGTTCTGCATTTCCTTGAATGCGCGCGAAGACAGGCGGGCATTGTTCGGGCGAACCGTCGCAACCCGGATCGCCAATCCGATCGAGTTCCTGCTCGTTGAACGCTGCAGTGACCCGATCCGCGGATGCTATGAGTCCCATCAAGCACTGGCCAAACGCGTCCTGGCCGAAAACTGGCAGCGCATACTCATCTTCGAGGACGATGCGCAACCCTACGATATTTGCCCCACACAAATCCGCTGGATAAACCTGTTCCTACGGACAAGACGATTCCACGCATTGCACCTGGGCTACACCGTGGGACAGGTCTGGCTAACCTGGTTTCCCTTCATCGCGCGCGGGAGAGTGGTCGCACTCCATGCCTACATCATCTCGCGCGAAGCGTGTCAGATCCTGGCTGAAACACCTTACTGCGGAAAGCCTGTCGATGTTTTGTTCAAGCAGCGGCTGAAGCAGCATTGTGTGTTTCCGATGCTTTATCGTCAGTATGCGGCGGCTGTGACGGGGAGTGATATTCAGGAGGTTCCGATGAATGAGGATGGGTGGTGGGAGCGGAATTGGAAGAAGCACTGGCGGTCGGTGTGGCGGAATATGTGGAGGACGGTGCTTCGGATTGGGTTTTGAGGGCGATCTTGCGGAGGAATAGAGCAAGATTAATCAGAGTTTGGTAGTGCCTTTGAAGCTGTGCGGAGAACTGTCTGCCTCAGACGATGGTCGTCACGATTCTTCTGGAAAGGTCAGCAGAGGCTTGGCGGGTATGTTGGTGCGGAATTTAGAGGGCTTTTCGGTATGTCGTCAAATTCTGCAGCAGCCGGATCGATAGGCGTGGTGATGAAAATGGTTAGTAGAAGTTACAGGAACGAAAAGGGGACAGATTTATTGTCGGAAAAATAAATCTGTCCCCTTTTCTCTATAACAGGTAAGGGAAATTTAGCGTTAAATCATGCAGTTATTTTTATTTATTTTATGTGCTAGGTCCGCTGCAAGCCGTGTTCAATGCAGGTCCATAGGTTGATTTACGTAGGTCTATTTATCCTTAGCGTTATCGAATGAGGTGGTTTTGGCCACCAATGTCTCAAGTTCTTTTGCGTAATTGACCGTGGCTTTTAATAAACCATGCGTCTTATCTGCATCCGGGAATGCTCTCCCGAAAAGTCCGACAACAAGCATTCCTGTTTCGACCAAGAGTTTGGTTGTCAGTACGGCAAAGGTGCCTCCTGGGTGAAGAACGGTAAACCGCAAGATCGAGCTGCCATCAGCACGGGGTATTCGAGCGAAATTTGAGTAGAGTGCGTCTCGGTTTGGATGTGCACCGAAATCAATTGTTGATTGATGAAGGTGTTTCGCCCATTCTGCGGCTCCTTTGAATGTCCCCGAAAGCACCGAGTTAAGAGCTGAAAACTGAAATTCCTTCCCCCACTCTTTCCGCTCTAAGCGATCTGTAGGCTTGTTGTACCAACGTTGTGCGGCGCCCGGTGTCACGGCCAAATACCATCCGTACAATGCTGATTCCACTGCTGACCGTATAGTTGGATGCGTAGACAAGCAAAGGCCTGATGCGACAAGACGCGCAGACGCCAAAAAGTGGCTATTCGCTGACATGAATAGCAGCAGAGCTGAAGGATCATCAGAGTTGAGGATGTTTGCACTCGCGTACTCACAGCACTTGGAAAGGTCAGCCGCGATGTCGCTTAGCAGTTTTCTCCATAACGGATCGTGAACAAACGCTGCAAACTCGTTTTGGATAGCGTCTGACTGAAAACGGGTTAGGTGATCCTGGCCCCATCCTTCAGGGGCCATGAAATCGATAGGATTTGGTTCATTCATCGCTATCTCCACGTTCACAAAACGGTTGAAGTTCAATTTGCAGAGGGATTCACGAGCGGGACGCTGAGATTGTAGATTTCCATCATCGACTCGTCGTGGTGCCCGAATGCCTCTTGTTTATCGGCCCTGTTGCCTACGGTATCGGTGATTCCTCGACGCTTAGAGTCGTGCATTCCGAAGCGCTGCTCGGTGGTAATGATCTCGGCTTTGATGGCTTGGGTGATGAACCGTTGCCAAGCGGTATTGAGGCTGGACTTCTTCAGTGAACCACCGTGTGTGGCGGTGACTATCGGTCGTTGCTCTGCTGAGATAGGAGCCGGCATGCGCTTTTTGCTCCAGATGTCGGAGCGCACTTTCTTAAAATCGAAAAGGGGACAGATTTATTTTCGGAAAAAGAAATCTGTCGCCCTTTCGTTGCGAGTCATTACATGATGGTGGTGGCGACATTCTTACCCTTCAAAGAGTGCTGGGGCAGGCTGCACTGACCATGACAATGAAGTATGCGTATTTCAGTCAAGGGCATTTGGCTGAAGTGAATGCGCTCAATCCGCTTTTGTTCGCTTACACGGCCAAGGAGGAAGGACATGCTCGAGAAGATTGATTGGACGCCTGTGGTTCAGTCACTTGCAGCGACAAACTGGACCGCAGTTTTTGTAGCGGTGGCATCGGGGCTTGCGGCTGTCCTCGGCCCAGTTTGGCTTTGGAAAAAACAAGCAAGGCGGGAAAGTGCCAGCGTCAGAGCTTCGCTTTTTGCGGAGGTCGCGGCACTTATAGAAGTTGTGGAACTTCGTGGGTTTCTGCCAGCGTTGAGGGAAAAGGAATCAATTTTAACTACGCGGCGATTATCTCCGATGCAGCCTTTTCAAGGCGAACAAGCGAAGGAGTTTTTCGAAGCGCTCATAGATAGCCAATACAACAGGGTGTATCAGGGCAACGTATCGCGATTAGGGGTTCTTGAACCAGAAGAAGCACAACAGATTGTTCGCTTCCATCAATTGGCTGACGCCGTGCGGCGCGATGTCATCGCCGGTGGTGAACTCGCCAACGGAACCAGCAATCCGAAAGATTTCAAAGAGGCAGCTGACATGCTTGAAATCGCGTTGGAGATCGGTCGGGCGCTGACTTCATCGAATAAGCGGACTTCGCCCAAACGCTTGTTCCGGAAAACCGAAAAATGAGATGTGGAAATTTCCACTTTTTGAAGTGGTGACGTTTCGAGGTCCAAAAACGACAAAGCCCCGCGTTGCGGGGCTTTGAATATGGTGCCGGCACCAGGAATCGAACCCGGGACCTACTGATTACAAGTCAGTTGCTCTACCATCTGAGCTATACCGGCGTGTCAGGGCGACGATTATAGCGATTGGGTGGGTTCTGTAAACCCCTGAATTCTGACTATTTTTGCGTGGTGGATTGCACGGGATCCTTGTCGCGCCTGGGTTGAGCTTTTCTGCGCTTTTAGCGCGACCGATATCTCGGATTGCCTGCTATCAACCCCCAGCATTCTCTGCTCAAAAAGCCCTTGGCCTCCCGTTTATGTCCTTTTGATCGAACGCTTATGCACAACCGGATTTTCCATGCGCGGGTGATTCGGCCAATATCTGGATCCATTCTCATCGGCACGCAAATCACTGTTTTTCGGGTTTTTATTTGGGTGTACGAAAACTGAACAGTCTCGTTTCAGCCTTGAAACAGCTGTAGATATTGGATCCACACTGTTTTCATCAACAGAGTTATCCACAGGCTATGAGCCATTAACGGCGTTCGGCTAGGATCAGCAGATTACGCGGTGTCAGCGATGTTTCGCAGAAGGTGCCGAGGCGAACGCTGTAGCCCTGTTCCTGAAGGAAAAGCGCACGGTCCAGTACCAGCCAAAGCTCCAGCGGGCGTCGGAAAAGTCCGCGCAGCAGCTCCAGATTGCGTACCTGTGCCAGGCGTTTCCAGCCAGCAGCTTCCCATGCTGCCCAGTCCTGAGTGCCGATTGTGGATAACTCCTTAAGCTCGGCCAAATGATGGCAGTAGTCAGCGAAGGGTTTGTCCAGCCAGAGGCTCGGCAGGGAAGGGGTGGGCAGGTATTCATCGACGCCGCGCACGTGCCGCTGCAACAGGTCGAAGCCCAGGCGTCGGGCCATGGAGGTGTCGCGTTGGCGCCGAACCCGGGCGCCGGCGGTTACGGTTTCGCTCGCCGGTAGCGCCAGATCGTCAAGTGACAGTTGCAGATCCGAGCCCTTGGCTTTCGAGGAAATCGGCGCGTACTGGGTCAGATGGATGCGGTTGTAGCAGCAGGGAGCGATGGCGAGTTGTTTACAGCCGGCAGCGCTGGCGAGTTGGATCAGGCGTACATGCAGATCGCCGCAGGCGTGGAGGGCGACTGGCGTGTGTTGACCATCCAATAACGCGGCCGCGTCGGCAGCGAGTACATCCTGCTCCACGTGCAGTGCGTGCAGTTGATGACGCTGACTGAGGGCCTGACCGCTGGTGACCAGTACCGGGTCGTATTCCAGGCAAGTCAGCTGTTGGCCACTATTCAGCAACCGTCGCCCTAAATGACCTTTGCCCGAACACCAGTCCAGCCAATGCTTCGGCGTCTCGGCGAATTGCAGTCGACTGGCAAACGCTTCGATCTGATCCCACTTGCGACCCGGTACATCGACATTCAGTCGATGAACCGCCGCGTCCAATGCATGAGCGGGCAATTCATCCACAGCACTCAATGCCAATGAAGTCGCCGCCAGCGAAGCAAAAGGCTCGGGCGCATCCATCAGGGCAGGTTGGTTGTGGGCGCTTTCCGCCTCTTCCAGCGAACGCCCGCGTAGCCAATTGGCCAATTCAGGGTAGGAAGATTCCCAAGGCAGGTGCAGATGTGTGAACGGGCGGGGTTTCCACAGCGCCTGATGCGCTGTCAGAAAAGCATCCAGCGCGGTGAAACGGGCGAGCAGGGCCTCGCCCGTCAGCACGCTGTGCTCAACGCCCTTGGCAGGCATCGACGCGCAGCCAGCGCTCCAGCAGCTTGAAGCCACGCACCAGCACATAAGCCATCACGAGGTAGAACACACCGGCGGCGAAGAAGATTTCGACCGGCAGGTAGGTCCGGGCAATGATGGTGCGGGCCATGCCGGTCAGTTCCAGCAAGGTCACGGTGCTGGCCAGGGCGCTGGCCTTGAGCATCAGGATCACTTCGTTGCTGTAGGCCGGCAGGCCGATGCGCGCGGCCCGGGGCAGCATGATGTAGAACAGCGCCTTGGGCTTGGACATGCCCAGCGCCCGTGCCGCTTCGATCTCGCCCGGTGGAATCGCCTGGATGGCGCCGCGCAGGATCTCGGCAATGTAAGCGGCTGTGTGCAGGGTCATGGTGGCCGTGGCGCACCAGAACGGATCGCGCAGGTAGGGCCACATCGAGCTGTTACGGACCGCGTCGAACTGCGCGAGGCCGTAGTAGACGAGGAACAGTTGCACCAGCAGCGGCGTGCCGCGGAAAAAGAAGATGTAGCCGTAGGGAAATGCCCGCACCCACCACAGGCGCGAGGAGCGAGCGATGCCCAGCGGAATCGCCAGCAGCAAACCGGCGATCACGGCGATGGCCACCAGCTCGAGGGTCAGGGTTGCGCCCTGAGCGAGCTTCGGCAGCCATTTGATGATGACTTCCCAGTTCATTGGGCGCTCCTCGTGAAGCCGCGAGCGGCGCGTTTTTCCAGGAAGTGCATGCCGGTCATGGCCAGGATCGTCAGGCCCAGGTACATGAAGGCGGCGACCATATAGAAGGTGAACGGTTGCTTGGACACGGTCACGCCAATCTGTGCGTGGCGCATGATTTCTTCCAGGCCGATCACCGATACCAGCGCGGTGTCCTTCATCAGGATCATGAACAGGTTGCCAAGGCCCGGCAGGGCGATGCGCCACATCTGCGGCATGATCAGCTTGGTGAAGATGCGCCATTTCGACAGGCCCAGGGCCACGCCGGCCTCACGATGGCCTTTGGGAATGGCGATGATCGCGCCGCGAAACACTTCCGTGGCGTAGGCGCCGAAGCACAGGCCCAGCGCGATCACGCCGGCGGCGAAGGCGTTGAGTTCAAGGTCGGGGTTGCCGAAGAACTCGCCCAGGGCACGCATCATGTTGACGGTGCCGAAGTAGATCAGCAGCACCCAGAGCAATTCCGGGACGCCGCGAACCAACGTTGAATAGGTGCCGCCAAGCCATTGCAGCGGCTTGTACGGGGAGGTCTTGGCCAAGGCGCCAAGCAGACCGAGCACCAGCCCCAGGCACAGGGCCGAAAGTGCCAGTTTCACAGTCATCAGCGCGCCAGCGGCAAGCGCCGGGCCGAATCCGTAGAGGTCGATAATCATGAATTTCTTTTCAAATCGCGGCAGGCAAGGCCGGGGACCGGCGCCGTCAGAGGGCGACACCGGTCCGGCAGGTCAGTATCAATAGATGCTGAACGGGAAGTACTTGTCGTTGATCTTCTTGTAGGTGCCGTCAGCAACGATTTCTTTCAGCGCGACGTTCAGCTTCTCGCGAATCGGATCGTTTTTACGTACTGCGATACCGATCTTGTCGCTTTCTTCCACCGGGTCGCCCTTGAACTCGTAGGACTTGCCGGCGTCGCTTTTCAGCCACTCGTAGTTGACGTACTTGTCGGCCAGGATGCCGTCGACGCGGCCAGCGGTCAGGTCGAGGTAGGCGTTTTCCTGGGTGTCGTAGAGCTTCACTTCAACGCCAGGCATGTTGTCTTCCATCCAGGTACCGGCGAGGGTCGCACGTTGTGCGCCGATCACTTTGCCTTTCAGGGAAGCTTCGTCGGTTTTGAAGTCGACGTCTTTCTTGGCGATGAATTGCAGCTTGTTGGAGTAGTACGGGTCGGTGAAGTCCACCGCCTGCTTGCGCTCGTCGGTGATCGACATCGAGGAGATCAGGAAGTCGAACTTCTTGGCGTTCAGGGCCGGGATGATGCCGTCCCAGTCGGAGGTGACCACGGTGCATTCGACTTTCATCTTGGCGCACAGGGCGTCGCCGATTTCCTTGTCGAAGCCGACGACGTTGCCGCTGGCGTCTTTGTTGTTGAACGGCGGGTAGGCCGCTTCGATGCCCATCTTCAGGGTCTCGGCCATGGCACCGGCGCTGAACGCCAGGGTGACGGCGGCGGCCAGGAAGACCTTCTTGTAGTTCTGCATGCGGGTAGCTCCGTTAGCGGTTGCTGGACATGAATTGTTTGCAGCGCGCCGAAAGCGGGTTTTCAAACACCTGCTGTGGCGATCCTTGCTCTTCGACCAGGCCCTGGTGGAGGAACACCACTTCGCTGGACACCTGACGGGCGAAGCTCATCTCGTGGGTGACCAGCAACATGGTGCGGCCTTCTTCGGCCAGGGCGCGGATGACATTAAGTACTTCCTGGACCATTTCCGGGTCAAGGGCGGAAGTCGGCTCGTCAAACAGGATGACTTTGGGCTGCATGGCCAGGGTGCGGGCGATGGCCGCGCGTTGCTGCTGGCCGCCGGACAATTGCGAAGGGTAGGCGTGTCGCTTGTCGGCGATGCCGACCTTGGCCAGCAAGGCTTCGGCGACTTCGATGGCTTCGGCCTTGCTCTGGCCGAGCACGCGACGCGGGGCTTCGATGATGTTGTCGAGCACGCTCATGTGCGGCCACAGATTAAAGTTTTGAAACACAAAACCAATCTCGCTGCGCAGGCGATTGATCTGTTTGCCGTCGGCGGCAACCAGTTCACCGTTCTTCGCGGCCTTGAGCTTGAGTTCTTCGCCGGCCACCAGGATCTGGCCCTGATGCGGGTTTTCCAGCAGGTTGATGCAGCGCAGGAAAGTTGACTTGCCGGAGCCGGAAGAACCCAGGATCGAGATCACATCGCCGTCACGGGCGGTCAGCGAGATGCCTTTGAGCACCTCCAGCGAACCGTAGCGTTTGTGCAAGTTGCGGATTTCAAGCGCGGGCGTGGCCTCAGCCATGTGCGTTCCTCATATATATGTTTCGCTCCTGCTGTTTGGCGGCCTTCCTGGCGAGGCGGCCAACCTAGCATAGCGTTTCGATGGCAGCCAACGCGCTACGGGCGGTAAACGGGTGGCATTGAGCAGGTTGTCGCATCGGCACAGCAGACTGTCGCCCCACCAACAACCGAACAGCCGTTTGAACCGTGCTTTTAACCACATTGCAGGCTGGCTGTCGCAAAAAGGGCGCGATGTTGCCAGCTTTGGCGAGGTGTTGGAAGGGTTAAAGGACCAGGCGCGGTCGATCTGCACTTTTATCGTGCGTCAAGGGTGTTTTGGGGTGTGTTTCCGGTGCGCTGTTTCGTCCATAAAGTGGGTCACAGGGTAACGTTTTGGCGAAGTGCCATTACTTTCAATGACTTGCGATGACTGTCCGGTCTTGATGAGATCACCGGATTAGAAGGTTTTGAAACATTTTGGCGCAATTATTGCGTGCAGATTAAAGAACGCTCCGTTGGTTTCTTTTTACAGAAGAGAAACACAAGCGGGATGCATGCATTCGCTTTTCCTTACAAAGGTAGTTTCAATGAGCAGTACCCAAAGCTCTAACGGCCTCGAACAGGGGCTCAAACCGCGTCACGTAACGATGCTGTCGATTGCCGGTGTTATCGGTGCCGGTCTGTTCGTAGGCTCCGGCCACGCTATCGCTGCTGCAGGCCCGGCTGTGCTGTTGGCCTACGCTGCCGCCGGTATGCTGGTGGTGTTGGTGATGCGCATGCTCGGCGAGATGGCCGTGGCTTCGCCTGATACAGGCTCCTTCTCTACTTACGCCGACCGTGCGATCGGTCACTGGGCCGGCTTCACCATCGGCTGGCTGTACTGGTGGTTCTGGGTTCTGGTAATCCCGCTGGAAGCCAACGCCGCTGCCACCATCCTGCACGCCTGGTTCCCGGGCGTGGATATCTGGGCCTTCGCCCTGGTCATCACCATGTTGCTGACCGTGACCAACCTGTTCAGCGTGAAGAACTACGGTGAATTCGAGTTCTGGTTCGCCCTGCTCAAAGTCGTTGCGATCATTGGCTTTATCGTTCTCGGCGTTCTGGCGATCTTCGGCTTCCTGCCGAACAGCCAAGTCAGCGGTGTTTCGCACATTTTCGACACCCAGGGCTTCCTGCCAAATGGCATGGGCGCGGTATTGGGCGCGATTCTGACCACCATGTTCTCCTTCATGGGTACCGAGATCGTGACCATTGCGGCCGCGGAATCGAAGGATCCGGGCAAGCAGATCTCCAAGGCCACCAACTCGGTGATCTGGCGTATCGGTCTGTTCTACCTCGTATCGATCTTCATCGTTGTGGCCCTGGTGCCATGGAACGATCCGGTTCTGGCCAGCCTGGGTTCTTACCAGACCGTGCTTGATCGCATGGGCATCCCGAACGCCAAGATGATCGTCGACATCGTCGTACTGGTTGCCGTAACCAGCTGCCTGAACTCGGCGCTGTACACTTCGTCGCGCATGCTGTTCTCCCTGGGCAAGCGCGGTGACGCGCCGGCCATGGCCACTCGCACCAACAAGAGCGGCACCCCTTACTGGGCGGTGATGCTGTCCACCGGCGCTGCGTTCCTGGCCACTTTCGCCAACTACGTGGCTCCGGCTGCAGTGTTCGAGTTCCTGCTGGCCAGCTCCGGCGCCATCGCGCTGCTGGTGTACCTGGTGATCGCGATCTCGCAACTGCGCATGCGCAAGCAGCGTATGGCGCGTGGCGAGAAAATCGCTTTCAGCATGTGGCTGTTCCCGGGCCTGACTTACGCGGTGATCATCTTCATCGTCGCGGCCCTGACCATCATGGGCTTCCAGGACGCCCACCGCGTGGAAATCCTCGCGACCGGCCTGCTCAGCGTTCTGGTGGTTGCCGCCGGCATGCTGGTGGCTCGCCGTCGTCGTAACGAGCAGCTGGGTGCTGCTGTTGCGCGCTGAGTGATGGGTTTGAGGTAGTTGTTGTAGATGTAGAAAACGGCCGCTGTCAGTGATGATGAGCGGCCGTTTTTGTTTTTGCGCAGGGGATTTTTACAGGATACTTCCGATGGAAACGCTAATGCCAAAATAGCGGCCGTCGTGTGGAATGTGCATCGCAGTGTTTCCGAAAGTGATGGAGCTTCGGAGCATGGATTGTCCGATTGGCCCTCACGGCAAAGTCCCCCCGTTACTCCTTGCTGTCAATGTCATCATCAGACACTAAGTCATGGATGCATTTGCCTGTGCTCGCTCCTATAACGGTTGGTCAGAGCCAACCCAATGGGGCATCAAGGAGAGAGGCATGGCGTTTACGTTGGTAACTTTCAGAAACCCAGACACCGGCGTTTTGAAAAAGGCGCCAATCGGCTTCTCGTGGTCGGTATTCGTTTTCGGATTTATTGCACCGTTGTTTCGCGGTGATATCAAGTGGGCTGTGATCATGTTCATCCTGGCCTGTTTCACCGGAGGCCTGACCAATCTCGTGCTCATGTTCACCTATAACAGATGGTATGCGTGCGACCTGATCGATGCGGGTTACCAGGCCCTTTCTATCACCAAGGGCGACTGGAGCACTGCCAGTAAGAAAATCGGCATGGAGATTCCGCGTCTGGAAGGTGCTTGAGCCTGAGTGGGGACCCTTAATTTATGCAGGTCGCTGAATACAGCTAATGCCTGTCAGTTAAGCCGAACACATTACTGTGGCGAAGGGGCCTTAATCCCAGCCATTTAAGTTGCCACAGGACCTGTAGCAGCTGGCGAAGCCTGCGTTCGGCTGCGAAGCAGTCGTAAAACCTGAGTACGAGGTCTGTCAGAAGCATCGTGTTGCCTGATTTCACGACTGCTGCGCAGCCGAACGCAGGCTTCGCCAGCTGCTACATGGATCGCGCATCGCCTCGTAACATCGTCGTTGATAAAAAAAGGCCGCTGTCAGTGATGACGAGCGGCCGTTTTTGTTTGCAGCACCGACGAATTACTCGCCTTTTTCTTCCTGAGCTTCCAGCGACTGGCGGTACGCATCCAGCGCGTCGCCGAAGTCCTTGATGAACTGCGGCTCGCTCAGCCAGGCCTGGGCGGTTTCGCGGTCCATGCCGTCGGCCCACATGCGGTAGTCGATCAGCATATCGGCGGCCAGGTGGGTGGCGGCCATGGATTCGTTGTCGGCGTTTTCCAGGTCCAGCAAATCCGGGTGATCGTTGATGATCCCGGAGAGATCGTTCAGCAGGATCGAGAGCATTTCGCTGCGGCTGGCGGCTTCGGCGTCGCGCATCTTGCTGAACATGGCCAGGGTGTATTCCGGGATAGGCTCGGCGAGGTGGCCTTGCTCATCGTCCAGGGCGAGTGGCTTTCTGCCGTGGATATTGATCTGTTTGGCTTTTGCCTTGGCGCGTTTTGCGCGTTTCTGTTGCTTGTTCAGGGAGGCCATGGGAACTCAGTTCGGTTTCTGTTGGGTTTGCGCGGCGATGGCGTCGGACGCGGCCACGTAGTCGGCCTGGAAGGCCGGGGATTCGATCCACGCCAGGGCGCCGGCTTCGTCGGTTTCGGTGGACCACTGGCGGTATTCGATCAGCGCGGCGAGGATGAAGTCCATCGCGCCTTCTTCGCCTTCCTGCTCGTACACCAACTCCAGCAGCGGGTCTTCGAGGAAGGCCGTGCACATGGCCTGCTGGCTGGTTTTCTCGGCGTCGATCATTTTCTTGAACAGCTCGGTCAGGTCGACCGATTCGAAATCGATACGCTCATCGTTCGGGTCCAGCTCCACCGGCGCGGCGGCGCGCTGGGTGCGGTTCTGCTTGGCTTTGGCCTTGGCGCGGGAGGCGCGTTTCTGCTGCTTGTTGGCGGAGGCCATGGTCGTCGTTCCGTAATTCGTTGAATGAGCAATGACTCAGGTGCGTGGCACGGTCTGCCCGGGAGTGTCGGGAGCCAGTTCGCCGTGTTCCAGCCAGGACAATGCGATGGGCCATAGTGTGGCTTGGTATGCGCTGCGAAAAAAGGCGAAATGTCCGACTTCTTTCTCGCCGATGTCTTCGGGGGCGATGCGCAGGTGGGTGTTTGTGCTGCCGGTGAAGTACTGAAGCAGGCGCTCTATGGCTGGAATAGTGCCGTAGGGATCGTCGCTGATGCTGATGGCGAGGATTTTCGCCTTGAGGGCGGCGAAGGGCAGGCGACCGGTGGTTGCGTGCAGCAGGCGGCCGCTGGGACGCGTTTCGTAGCGTGGAGTGGGTGTGGCCCAGTCGCGGACTACGCCTGAGGGAGTGTCCTCAAGCCAGCCGAGCCGTTTGCCGGGAAAGAATCCGCACAGCATCGTCACGATCGGCATCACCACATGCCATTTGCCGAACATGCGCCAGCGGTGAGCCGGCGCGTAATCGCGCCAGTAAGCGAACTGCGCCCCGACCGTCACTATCCGTCGAATAATCGCACCGGAGGCTCCCAGGCCCGCTGCACAGCCGCCAAAGCTATGAGCGACCACATCGACCGGCTGTCCCGGAAACTCGCGCTGTGCGCGCCTGAGCATCGCCTCGAAATCCAGCGCACCCCAATCGGTCCAGGACGCCTCGAGGCCTTTGAGCGACGCCGGACGCGATTCACCGATACCGCGGTAGTCATAGGTGATGACATCGAAATCGTTGGCGAACAGGTAATCGGCAAAGCGCGAATAGTGCCGGCAGCGAACCGACGTGGCGGCGTTGATGATGACGACCGGGCGGCATGGGTCTTGTACGGCGTGTCGCCAGGTGAAACCGCCGAGGATGAAGCCGTCGGCGGCGGCTTGCTTGAACGGCTCGCCCGCGACATCAGCTGCCAGTTGCAGCTCGATTTGGTTGGGAGCCAGTGAGGGCATGTCCTGCAGGTTCATCGGCGTCGGACCTTTGCGGGTAGTGGCCAACGATAGTCCTGGCGACGTGGATGGACAATCCTTTGCTGGCAGGCGTAGTCCGTTTCGTAGCGACCCCTAGCGCGAAACGATCTGGAACATGGCGACTCGGCCAGAAATCCAAATCAAGTAACGATTGGGTTCTCCGAGCCCGGGAGTCGTCATCATGAAACGTTTCCATTCACTCATGTTGCCCCTCGCCACGGTTGGTGTTTTGTTGCTTCCTGCGCTGGCGCCAGCCACCAGCCTGGATCCTGTCGACAACACGGGCGTACAGATTCAGCGACAGGAGCAAAACGGGATTGCCTATCTCTCAGGCGGTATCGGCGAGGACGAGGCTAAAGCCATCCAGCAGGCCGCTGGCTACAACCTGCACATGAGCTTTTCCACCGGCCCGGGCAATGAATACGTGCCCGACGTAAACGTGGTCGTTCAGAAAGCGCCGGGGCAGACGGTCCTGAACCTGAATCAGGCTGGTCCTCTGGTCTACGCCCAACTGCCTCCTGGCAAATACACCGTCGTCGCGACTCGCAATGGGGTAGAGCGGCATGACACGGCGGATTTGGGAAGTGGCGCAGCGCGCAATCTGGTCTTTCACTGGAATGACCCGCAATAGCGCTTGAGGAGGCTGTAATGAAATCGCGGGCATAAAAAAACCCTGAATCTTTCGATTCAGGGTTTTCGGTATTTGGTGCCCAGAGACGGAATCGAACCGCCGACACGGGGATTTTCAATCCCCTGCTCTACCGACTGAGCTATCTGGGCAACGGGGCGCATTAAACGGGTTTTTCAGGGGGTCGTCAAGCAAGTTTTCAAAAAAAATTTAATTATTACCGTCGCTTACGTTCCGACCCCCGCAAAAGCGGGTTATTCCGACGGCGGTACGTAGCCTTCGGCCTTGGCGTATTCCTCGCCGGAGAAGTACTTGTCCATCTCGCCCTGAAGATATTTGCGATCTTCGGCGTTCATCATGTTCAGGCGTTTCTCGTTGATCAGCAGGGTCTGGTGCTTTTGCCAGTCGGCCCAGGCCTTGGCCGAGACGTGGTCGAATATGTCCTGGCCTTTGGCGCCAGGGAAGGGCGCGCGCTCCAGGGCGGGCAGTTCTTCTTTGTACTTGCGGCACATGATGGTGCGGGTCATGACGACTCTCCTGCGTTCAATACGACGGCCGCGCGTTCGAGCAAGGTCTTGACCGGGGCGGCGAGGCCCAGGCGCGGCGGGGTGGCGAGGTTATACCAGAGCCAGTCGGCCTCGGCCACGTGATGGCCGGCCTCCTGGACCTGAACCAGCACGGGTTCGATGGACAATTGAAAATGACTGAAGGTGTGCACCAGCTCTGGCAGCGCCTGACGGGTGCCGAGTTCGAGCGAGTGCTGCGAAGCCAGATGTTGCAGGTCGTCGAGGTCGTCGAGTTCCGGCAGGCTCCACAGGCCACCCCACAAGCCCGTCGACGGGCGGCGGTAAAGCAGGATTTCCCCTTCGCCGTTGGCGAGCATCGGCATCAGCGTGCGCTTCTGCGGGATGGCCTTGCGCGGCTTGGGGATCGGGTAGCGGGTTTCCAGGCCGAGCATGTGCGCTTCGCAACCCCTTTCCAGCGGGCATAGCAGGCAGCTGGGTTTGCTGCGGGTGCAGAGCGTGGCGCCCAGGTCCATCATCGCCTGGGTGTAGGCGTTGACCCGGTCATGGGGCGTAAAGCGCTCGGCGTTCGCCCACAGCTGTTTGGCGACCTTCGGCTCACCGGGGTAGCCCTCCTGCGCGGTAAAGCGCGCCAGCACCCGTTTGACGTTGCCGTCGAGGATCGGCGCGCGCAGGCCCATGCTGATGCTGGCAATGGCCCCGGCGGTGGACAGGCCGATGCCGGGAAGATCGGTGAGTTTTTCCACATCCCGCGGAAACTCGCCGCCGTACTGCTCAACGACGATCTTCGCGGTTTTCTGAAGATTGCGTGCGCGGGTGTAATAACCCAGGCCGGTCCACAGGTGCAGCACTTCATCTTCAGGCGCAGCCGCCAGGGCCTCGACCGTCGGCAGCGAGGCCATGAAACGGTCGAAGTAATTCAACACGGTGCTGACCTGGGTTTGCTGCAGCATGATTTCCGAGACCCAGACCCGATACGGGTTGATGTCCTGTTGCCAGGGCAAATCGTGACGGCCGTGGCGGTCGAACCAGTCCAGCACCGCCGTTGAAAACTGCTCGGCTCTCATCGTTTGAACAGCCCCTTGAGTGCGTCTTTGAGTTCCGGGCTGACCTTGTCGCCAAGCTTCTCTTCAATTTTTTCGCCGATCCGCTCGCCGGCCATTTTGCTGGCGACCTGACCCATCCGTTCGTTATCCAGCCGGCAGGCCTTGGCGCCGAGTTCCAGCGGGCCACGGCAGCGCAGCGGCCATTCGATGCCGACGAATTTCTCGCCCACCTGGCAGGCCGGGTCCGGCATGTCACTCTTGTCGCCTTCGACGATGATGCCGACGCGATAATCCATGCCCAGCACCCGCAGATCGACATCACCGTCGCCATTGACGGTCATGCCCGGGATGCGGACTTTCAGGTCCGGGTTGCTGGCCACGCCGTTGCGGAAATTCAGGTTGCCCTTGAGCTCCTGGAACGGCGTGTCCTTGCCCCGCGGTTCGCCGCTGAGGGTCTTGCGGTTGAGCGTGGCGATGCCACGGCACAGCTGCTGTTCGAGGTTGGCATTGAGCAGCACGCCATTGTTGATGACGAAACTGGCGTTGCCGTTGAGGGTTTCGATCAGCGCTTTCTGGCTGTTGCCGGCGCCGGTCAGGGTGCTGTTGAGGGTGACCAGGCCTTTGACCGGAGGATTTTTGCCCTGGCTTTCGAGGATCTTCTCCACGGGCACCCGGCTGATCCGTGTTTGCAGGTTCAGCAGTGGCGCCTGTGGCCGCACGTCCAGCGTGCCTTTGGCTTCGAAGCTGCCTTCGTACAGTTCGCCGCTCAGGTTCGACAGCGTCAGCAGCCCGCCCTGGCCATTGGCCTTGAGGGTAGCGTTGTGGATCGGCAGTTTTTCCAGGGTCAACTGGCCGAAGGTCAGGTCGGCGTCCACATCCAGCTTGCTCAGGCGTTCCACCGGCAGCAGGCGCTCGTTGCTCCACGCCTCCTTGGTCGGCGCCTGCGGTAGCGGTGTGGTGCCGGCGCCGGCCATGGCATCGGCTTCGGTGCTGGCGACTTCGGCCTGACGCACTTCTTTCGTGCTATTGGCTTCGGCGGATTTCGGCGGCAGGTAGCGGTCGACGTTGAAGGTGTCGGCCTTGAGGTTGGCCCGCAGCGATTGCTTGGCGAAGTCCTCGACGGCGATGCGCCCGGTGAAGGTGCTGTCGTCGACCTTCAGGTTGATGTCATCCAGCACCACGCTGCTTGGCGTGCCGGCCAGGCGGCTGACCAGTTCGACCTTGCTCAGGCTGCCTTCGGCCATCTTCGGCATCTGCTGGCCGATGCTGTCGACGAATTTCGCCAGGTCGAACTGGGCAATCGACAGACCGCCGCTGACCTGCGGAGTCTTGTCCAGTTCGTTGACCTTCAGCTCACCCAACGCGCGCAGCTGGTTGGCGGAGATCTTGATACCGGTCCATTCCGCGACATTGGCGGCCCTGTCCAGCAGCAGCTGGCCCTGGGCGGCGAAGGTCATGGTCTTGCCTTGCAGCGGATCGCCGGCCAGTTCGCCGGTCAGTTTCATGTCTTCGAGCTTGTAACGCTGCAATGCGCGTTCGAAGCGCAGTTCGCCGTTGAGCTCGGTGCGGACCCGCAGCACAGGCTGGTTGGTACCCAGGAAGGCAGTGAGCTTGACCGGGATGTTGGTCGAGTCAT
Organism: Pseudomonas sp. SDO55104_S430; assembly: GCF_054070595.1. Classification (NCBI taxonomy): domain Bacteria; kingdom Pseudomonadati; phylum Pseudomonadota; class Gammaproteobacteria; order Pseudomonadales; family Pseudomonadaceae; genus Pseudomonas; species Pseudomonas sp. SDO55104_S430. The sequence continues at coordinate 27,827 of NZ_JBSVXG010000062.1, forward strand.
GCACCGGGCCGGTGCTCAGTTGGATGCTTTCGGCGCTGAACTGGCGACCGGTTTTCTCGTCGCTGTATTCGACCCGGGCGTTGTTGACGGTCAGGCTATCGATGTCCAGGCGAATGGGTTGCGCAGGCTTTTCCACCGGAACGGTGGCTGGCGCTTCAGGCTCGCCGGTGGTGGCAGGCGGGGTGCCAGCGGTGCTCGCGGTGGCCGGGACCTTGCCGATGTCTTCCCAGTTACCGTGGCCGTCCTTGTCGCGGTTCAGGCGCAGGTTCAGGCCTTCGACACGTACATCGCTCATCTGCACTTCGCGGCGCAGCAGCGGCAGTACGCGCACCGACAGACCGAGCATCTGCAGATCAGCGAAAGGTTCGGCCGGTTTGGCCAGGGTCGCCACGGCGGCGTCGTGCAGCTCAAGGCCCAGCCACGGGAACAGGCTCCAGCCGATATCGCCATTGAGCGTCAGCTCGATGTGGGCCTTGTCGCGGGCAATCTGACGGATCTCGTCTTTGTAGTCGTTGGGATCGAAGAGGTGGGTCAGGGCAAAGCCCAGCGCCACAATGATCAGCAACAACCCGAGAAGTACCAGACCCAGGATTTTGCCGAACGCTTTCATGGGCGAGTCCTTGTAGTGAGTCGACGCAGTTGGTCGAATTAAAAATTTAGCCGAGGAGTATAGCGCCCCGCAGTGGATGACCGGTCAGCGATCATTCGGACAGGAAATCGGTGAATTTTCTCCAGATCCAGCTGATTCAGGTCGATAGCTTGACCAGCAATCGGACGATCACCGGCATGGTCTCTCCTGTGGGTTGAACCGTGCCCCGGCAAGGGGAGCGTCTGAGCCAATAGTGATACGAGAACAGACAACTTCGAAAAACGTGATGTCACTTTGGTTTTTCTGTCACGTGCAAATGGTACCCTTCGCCCGTTCGCCTGCCCTTCTGCGACCCGATGTCGCACCAAAATGGAGCTTTACCTGAAAAAACAGTCGTGCCTGCGTGCGCCAAGGCTGGGGGTGAAGAGTGGCTGGCGAACCATACTAATATCTGGGGGATACACCAATGACCACGAGTATTGCGGCTGACGGCTACGTCGGCCAGCCCTCGTTCCTGTCCAAGGAGCGAATCATCGCCAAGCCCGGTTTCAACCGCTGGCTGGTACCACCGGCCGCGCTGGCCATCCACCTGTGCATCGGCATGGCCTATGGCTTCTCGGTGTTCTGGTTGCCGCTGTCCAAGGCGCTGGGCATCTCCAAGCCACTGGCGTGCGCACCGGACATGAGCTTCATCGCTCAAGTCTTCTCTTCGCAATGCGACTGGCCGATCTCGATGCTCGGCTGGATCTACACCCTGTTCTTCATCTTCCTGGGTTGCTCGGCAGCCATCTGGGGCGGCTGGCTGGAACACGCCGGTCCGCGCAAGGCTGGCGTCGTATCGGCCCTGTGCTGGTGTGGCGGTCTGCTGATTTCGGCGCTGGGTATCTATACCCACCAGATCTGGCTGATGTGGATCGGCTCCGGCGTTATCGGCGGTATCGGCCTGGGTCTGGGCTACATCTCGCCGGTGTCGACCCTGATCAAATGGTTCCCGGACAAGCGCGGCATGGCGACCGGCATGGCGATCATGGGCTTCGGCGGTGGCGCGATGGTCGGTGCGCCGTTGGCGACAGCATTGATGAGCCATTTCGGTTCGCCGGAAGGCGTCGGCGTGTGGCAGAGCTTCGTGGCCATGGCTGCGATCTACTTCGTGTTCATGGTCGGTGGCGCGCTGTCCTACCGCGTTCCGCCAACCGGCTGGAAGCCTGAAGGCTGGACTGCTCCTGCGAAAAAAGCCTCGAATGCGATGATCACCAACCGTCACGTACACGTGAGCGTTGCGTGGAAAACCCCGCAGTTCCGTCTGGTCTGGCTGGTGCTGTGCCTGAACGTATCGGCTGGTATCGGCATCCTGGGCATGGCTTCGCCGCTGCTGCAGGAAGTGTTCGGTGGCAAATTGCTGGGCAATGACCTGGCGTTCGGTCAGCTGGACGCTTCGCAACTGGCGTCGATCGCCGCGATCGCTGCAGGTTTCACCGGTCTGCTGAGCCTGTTCAACATCGGTGGCCGTTTCTTCTGGGCATCGTTCTCCGACTTCCTGGGCCGCAAGAACACCTACTTCCTGTTCTTTGCCTTGGGCATCGCGCTCTACTCGCTGATTCCGAACCTCGGTCATGGCGGTCACATCGCTCTGTTCGTGGCGGCGTTCTGCATCGTTCTGTCGATGTACGGCGGCGGTTTCGCGACCGTTCCGGCTTACCTGGCCGACCTGTTCGGTACGCAAATGGTGGGCGCGATCCACGGTCGTCTGCTGACCGCTTGGGCGGCGGCGGGCGTGTTGGGTCCGGTGCTGGTGAACTACCTGCGTGAGTATCAGCTGAGCATCGGCGTTGAACGTGCCGCGGCCTATGACATCACCCTGTACATCCTGGCTGGCCTGCTGGTGCTGGGCTTCCTGTGCAACCTGATGGTGCGCCCGGTGGCCGACAAGTACTTCATGACCGACGCTGAACTGGCGGCCGAACAGGCGCTGGGTCACGACAAGGGCGCTGACGGCAGCACCGTGCTGGAGTGGAAAGCCGCTGCTGGCACCAAGCCGCTGGCGGTGGCTGCCTGGCTGGTGGTGGGTATTCCGCTGGCGTGGGGTGTGTGGGTGACGCTGCAGAAGACGGCGGTGTTGTTCCACTAAGCAGATTGGCCCGGTCCTCAATGGTCCGGGCATCCAACACCTTGTGGGAGCGGGCTTGCTCGCGAATGCGGTGTGTCAGGCGACATCTGTGCTTGCTTACACCCCACTTTCTCAAGCAAGCCCGCTCC